>NZ_JASCPA010000025.1:0-61032 GCF_029959715.1 Pseudomonas sp. PS02288
CCGAGAAGACCGGCATGCCCAAGGGCGTGTTCAACATGATCTACGGCGGCGGCGTGGGCGAAGCGCTGGTCAAGCACCCGGCGATCCAGGCGGTCGGCTTCACCGGCTCGCTGCGCGGCGGTCGTGCGCTGTGCGACATGGCGGCGGCGCGTCCGCAGCCGATCCCGGTGTTCGCCGAGATGAGCAGCATCAACCCGATGCTCCTGCTGCCCGAGGCGATCAAGACCCGTGGCGAGAAGATCGCCGCCGAGCTTACCGGCTCCGTGGTGCTCGGCGCCGGGCAGTTCTGCACCAACCCCGGCCTGGTGATCGGCATCCGGTCGGCGGAGTTTTCCGCCTTCCTCGAGCGCTTTGCCGCGCTGATGGGCGACCAGCCGGCGCAGACGATGCTCAATCCCGGTGGCCTGAAGAGCTACTGCCACGGCCTGGACAACCTGCACAAACATCCGGGCATCAGCCACCTGGCCGGCTCGACCCAGGAGGGCAACCAGGCCCGCCCGCAGCTGTTCAAGGCCGACGTCAGCCTGCTGCTGAACGGTGACGAGCTGCTCCAGGAAGAGGTCTTCGGCCCGACCACCATCGTCGTCGAAGTCGCCGACAAGGCCGAGCTGATCCAGGCGCTGCACGGCCTGCACGGCCAGCTCACCGCGACCCTGATCGCCGAACCGGCGGACCTGGACGCCTACGGCGACCTTCTGGCGCTGCTGGAACAGAAGGCCGGGCGCCTGCTGCTCAATGGCTACCCCACCGGCGTGGAAGTCTGCGATGCGATGGTGCACGGCGGGCCGTACCCGGCGACTTCGGACGCGCGCGGCACCTCGGTCGGGACGCTTGCCATCGACCGCTTCCTGCGCCCGGTGTGCTACCAGAACTACCCGGACGCCTTCCTTCCCGAAGCGCTGCGCAACGCCAACCCGCTGGGCATCCAGCGCCTAGTGGACGGCACGCCGAGCCGCGAGGCGTTGTAAGCCATCAATCGACCCCAGGGTGGGGCGGGCGGCGCTCCACCCTCAATGCACCGACTTATCGGTGGGCTGAAGCCCACCCTACGGCTGATCTTCAGCCCTGCGACAGTGAACCAATAGCCTCCGACAACCCCGCCGTAGGCCATTACAAGAACAACAACGAGGGTCAACCATGAATACCAGCACGCTGGCCGCGGACGCGGCTGCCCAGGAATCCCTGGAAAACCGCATCTACCGCAAGGTGAACTGGCGGATCGTTCCGCTGTTCATCCTCTGTTTCCTCTTCGCCTACCTGGACCGGGTCAACATCAGCTTCGCCAAGTTGCAGATGCAGAGCGACCTCGGCTTCAGCGACACCGTCTACGGCCTGGGCGCGAGCCTGTTCTTCGTCGGCTATTTCCTCTTCGAGGTGCCGAGCAACATGCTCCTGCACCGCATCGGCGCCCGCGTCTGGATCGCCCGGATCATGATCTCCTGGGGCCTGGCCTCGGCGGCGATGATGTTCGTCAGCAACGAGACCTGGTTCTACGTGCTGCGCTTCCTGATCGGCGTGATGGAGGCCGGCTTCGTGCCCGGCGTGCTGTATTTCTTCACCCAGTGGTATCCCGGCAACCGCCGTGCGCGGATCAACTCCTACTTCAAGAGCTCGATCTGCCTGTGCGGCATCATCGGCGGACCGCTGGCGGGGTTCATCCTCGGCCATTTCGACGGTGTCGGCGGCATGGCCGGCTGGAAGTGGCTGTTCCTTCTCGAAGGCCTGCCGTCGGTGCTGCTGGGCCTGGTGGTGCTCTGGCTGGTGGCCGACCGCATCGAGGATGCGCGCTGGCTGAGCCGCGAGGAGAAGGATTTCCTCGCCGAGCGCATGGCGCGCGAAGTGCAGCCCGAAGGCTCGCAGTCGCTGCGTTCGATCCTCAAGGAACCGGCGACCCTGGCGCTGTCGGGCATCTACCTGTGCCTGGTGATGGCGCTGACCGGGCTGCTGTTCTGGATGCCGCAGCTGATCCGCAATGCCGGGGTCGACGACACCATGCGCATCGGCCTGCTGACCATGATCCCCTACATCGTCGCGGTGGTCGGCAACCTGCTCATCGGCCGCAGTTCCGACATGCGCGGCGAGCGCCGCTGGCACATGGCGTTCTGCGCGGCGATGACCGCCTGCGGCTACCTGGTCTGCGCGCTGTTCTACGGACAGATCGCCCTGCTGATGCTGGGCATGTGCCTGATCATGACCGGCATCATCGCCTGGATGCCGATCTTCTGGACCATCCCGCCGCGCTACCTCAGCGGTCTGGCCGCCGCCGCCGGTATCGCCCTGATCAACTCCCTGGGGCAACTGGGGGGTATCGTCGGTCCGTTCATGGTTGGTAAGGTCCGGGATCTGTCGGGCAGCTCGTCGCTGGCGTTGTTCATGCTGGCGGGCGCCTGCCTGTTGGCCACCGCGCTGATCATCTGGGCGGTGCCTTCGCGCTTCTATGCCAAGGAAGTACCGGCCGACAGCTGACTGAATCCGGCGGCGTTCGCGCCGCCGTCGAACGAGGAAATTCCGTGAAGAAGAAAGTACTGGTATTCAGCCGCGCCTCATCCGCCGAGGTGATGGCCGACCTGCGCGAGCGTTACGAGCTGAGCGTCTTCCTCGACCCGCTGGGCGCCGACCGGGAGGCGTTCATCGCTGCCCTGGCCGACGCCGACGGGCTGATCGGCGCCGGCAGCAAGCTCGACGAGTCGGTGCTGCAGCATGCGCCGAAGCTGCAGGTGATCTCGACCATTTCCGCCGGTTACGACAACTACGACGTGGCCTACCTGAAACGGCGCGGCATCCGCCTGACCAATACCCCGGACGCGGTGACCGAAACCACCGCCGACACCGGCTTCATGCTGCTGATGATGACCGCGCGACGTGCCGTCGAACTGGCCACGCTGGTCCGGGAGGGCGAGTGGAAGGCGAGCATCGGCGAAGCCCATTTCGGCGTCGACGTGCACGGCAAGCGCCTCGGCATCATCGGTCTGGGGCGCATCGGTGCCGCCGTCGCGCGGCGCGCGCATTTCGGCTTCGGCATGTCGATCCTCTACAGCGGCCACAGCGACAAGCCGCAGTACGAGGACGAGTTCGGCGCGCGGCGGCTGTCGATGGACGCGTTGCTCGGCGAGGCCGACTTCGTCTGCGTCTGCGTGCCGCTCTCGGCGGAAACCCATCACCTGATCGGCGAGCGCGAGTTCGGCCTGCTGCGCAAGGACGCGATCTTCATCAACATCGCCCGTGGCCCGGTGGTGGACGAGACCGCGCTGGTCGCCGCGCTCAAGGCCGGAAAATTCCGTGGCGCCGGTCTCGACGTGTTCCAGAAGGAGCCGCTGCCGGGCGACTCGCCACTGCTGGCGCTGCCCAACCTGGTGGCACTGCCGCACATCGGCTCGGCGACCCACGAAGCGCGCGAGCTGATGGCGCGCACCGCGGCGGACAATCTGATCGCCGTGCTCGACGGCCGCGAACCGACCTACCCGGTCGAGCTCTGATCGGCGCGGATTTACCCAGGCCTTACCTGGCACTGACAGCAGCGTACCTGCGCCCGCGAGATAATTCGCCGGCGCAAGGTGCGCTTGCGTTCGTTCAGGAGGTGCCAGATGTCGTCCACTCTGATGCGTGCCGGTCTCGTTGGCCTGCTGTCGTTGGTGCTCGCCGTGCCGGTGTTCGCCGGCCCGTCCGGCCCGCCGGGGCACGGCGGGCCCGGAGGTCCGGGCGGCCCAGGCGGGCCGGGCGGAGAGCGCTATTACCCGCCAGGGCCGCGTCACGGTCATGGCCTGCCCGGCGCGGCACGGGAAATCTGGATCGGCAGCACGCTGTACTTCCTCGCCGCCGGTGCCTACTACCTGTGGGATGCGCCGCGCGAGCAGTACGTGGTGGTCAACCCGCCACCGGTGGTCCAGGCGGTGCCGGTGGGCAACTACGAGGTGATCGCCTACCCGGCGCAGGGCCAGAGCGCCGACCAGCAGGCCCGCGATCGCTACGAGTGCCACGGCTGGGCGGTAACGCAGAGCGGTTTCGATCCGGCCGCCGCGCAATCCGCACCATCGCCGGGCGTGGCGGATATCTACCGGCGAGCGCTGGGCGCCTGCCTGGCCGGTCGTGGCTACAGCATCAACTGAGGCGGCGCCAGGCCCACGTTCGGCGGGCCTGGCGTGGGTCTTCTAGAGGGTTTCCACGGCCTTTACGGCGGGCGGATCGTTCTTCGCCCGGCTGGAAAGCACGATGGCGGCGATGATCAGCGCTCCACCCAGCAGCATGCGCAGGGTCGGCTGCTCGCTGAACAGCCACCAGGCGAACGCGATGCCGTAGACCGGCTCGAGGGCGAACACCAGCGCCGCCGAGCGCGCATTCAGCACGTGCAGCGCGGAGACGAACAGGCTGTGCGCGACACCCGTGCAGAACGCCCCGAGCATGAACAGCCACAGCCAGTCCATTGCGCGTACCTCGAGCAGGTCCCGCCAGGCGAACGGCAGCAGGCAGAGCAGGATCGCGGCGTTCTGGCAAAGCGCCGCCTGCATCGGGTTGAGGCCCTTCACGGTGGCGCGGTTGGCCAGCGTCAGCAGGGCGAATAGCAGGCCCGAGGCGACCGCCCAGAGCAGCCCGGCGGTGGAGCTGCTGGCGAGGTCGAAGTGCGGCGTGACCAGCACCAACCCGAGGCTGACCAGGCCAACCAGGGTCCATTCGCGGCGCTGAATGCGCTCGCGAAACAGCAGTCCCTCTAGCAGCACGGTGAAGGCCGGGAAGCTGGCGAACCCCAGGGTGGCGATGGCCACGCCGGAAATCTTCACGGCGTAGAAGAACGTCAGCCAGTGCCCGCCGAGCAGCAGCCCACTCCCGGCGAGCATCGCCAGGCGGCGCCGATCTATCGACGATTCACCGGAGCGCAGGCGGCTGAACGGAATCAGCGCGGCCACGGCGAACAGCGAGCGGCCGACGACGATGGCCAGCGGGGCGGCCAGCGCCAGCTTGCCGAAGATGCCGCTGAGACCGAAGGCCAGGGCACCGATATGCAGGCCGATGAGCGCGCGACGCGGCGTCATGCGAGGCGCGCGCCGTTGGCCAGGGGCTTGTCGAAACCGGCCAGGACCACCTTGCCGTCGGCATCGTAGACGCCGGTGACCAGCACCTCGGAGCGCACACCGGCGATCCGTTTCGGCTCGAAGTTGCACACGCAGAGCACCTGGCGACCGGGCAGGTCTTCGGCGGCGTAATGCGCGGTGATCTGCGCGCTGGAGGTCTTCACGCCCAGCTCGCCGAGGTCGACCTCCAGCACGTAGGCGGGTTTGTTGGCTTTTTCGTTGAGACGGGCGGAAAGCAGGGTGCCGACGCGCAGTTCCACGCGTTGGAAATCCTCCCAGGTGATGCTGGACATGCTGATCCTCGGGGGCGTTCGGGGCCGGCTCGATTGGCCGGGGAGACTCGATTCTACGGGGCGGCAGACGCGGCCGTCTGTCGCGCTACTCGCCGGTTTTGTCGCGCAGCTCGCGGCGCAGCGCCCGCGGCGACCGGCCGAACTCGCGCACCATGGCGGCGGTGAAGGCGCTCTGCGAGGCATAGCCGACGCAGGTGGCGATCTCGCCGATGGCGCGGGCGCTGTTCAACAGCAGCTCGCGGCCCAGGGTCAGGCGACGCTGGCGAACGAAATCCATCGGCGTCTGCCCGGTCTCTTCGAGAAAGCGCAGATGGAAACGCGCCGCGGAGAGCCCCGCCAGGCGCGCCAGGTCGGCGACCTGCAGCGGCCGCGCGGCGTTGCGCTCGACGTAGGCGCGCAGGGCGTCCAGCGGCAGGCGCTGGGCGCGTGCGTCGGCGGGAGCGGCGCTGGCGAGGCTGGCGAGCAGCAGCGCGGCGCCCTGTTCGGCGATCACCGCGTCGTTGATCGGACTCGCCGCGAGCCAGCCGACCAGCTGGCTCTGCGGTGCATTCAGTTGCAGCGCGCCGGGGCGTTCGAGAATCCGCGCGCAGGTGTCGGCATGCGTGCCCAGCCGGCTGCGCAACCAGTCGCGGGGCGGCACGTCGAGCACCAGGCAACGGCTGCCGTACGGGCTGCCGCAGGCGTGGTGTTCGTCCTCGGGCACCACCGCGAGGGTCTGCTGGATCACCTGGCTACCGCGCCCGGCAACCTCGAAATCCAGGCGCCCGGACAGGCCGAACACCAGCTGCGCGTGGGCATGGCTGTGGGCGACCAGTTCGTGGCTGTAGTGGCGCAGGGTCAGGATCGATGGCATCGCGGTTTCCTCGGCGGATCGCCGCAGTCTACCCAGAACGGCCGTCGAGATGGAAAAGGAAAGGCGGGTTAGAGAATCACCTTGTCCTTGAGCTTCTCGGCCGCCTGTTGCAGCGCCTCCACCACACGATCCTTGTCGAAGTTCTGGATGCCGTTGGTATCGAGGTACATGGAGAAGCCGGGCAATTCGTGCTCGATGTAGCTGGAGCTGGCGCCGAGGTCGCGGCGGAAATCCACCACCTGGTAGATCTGCACGGGACGGCTGAAACCCTTCACGGCGATCTGGCCCTTGTCGCGGCACATGATCACGTCCTTCACCAGCGAATAGGTCTCGTGGGAAATCAGGATCTCGCCGGCTTCGCTGGCGCTTTCCAGGCGGCTGGCGAGGTTCACTTCGCGGCCGATGATGGTGTAGTCCATGCGCGTGTCGGCGCCGAAGTTGCCCACCGTGCAGTAGCCGGTGTTCAGGCCCATGCGGATTTCCAGCGGCTTGGTGATGCCCTGGGCGCGCCACTGCTGGCGCAGCACCTTCATGTGCTTGCGCATGGCGATGGCCATCGAAACGGCGGCCAGCGCATCCTTTTTCGCGCCCTGGGTCGCCGGGTCGCCGAAGAACACCATCACGCTGTCGCCGACGAACTTGTCGATGGTGCCGCCGTGTTTCAGGGCGATCTTCGACATCTCGTTGAGGTAGGTGTTGAGCAGGTCGGTCAGCGACTCGGCTTCCAGCTCCTCGGACAGCTCGGTGAAGCCCTTGATGTCGGAGAAGAACACCGAAAGGCGCTTGCGCTGGGTTTCCAGGCGCACGCTCTTCTTGCCCTTGAAGATCGACTCCCAGACCTGCGGGGACAGGTACTTGGCCAGCCCGTGGGCCAGGCGCGCGGCTTTTTCCTGCTCGCGGCGGATCTCGTTGCGCACCTGGGCCAGGCGCAGGCCCTGCTGGTGGGCGAAGTAGGCGCTGATGCAGATGAACAGCGAGCTGAAGAGGATGCTCACCAGGGCCACCAGCGGCGGCGTGGCGAAGGCCAGCCGCGGCCCGACCAGGGCGCTGCAGAGCAGCACGCCGCCGAGCGCCATCAGCAGGCCGAGGCCCAGGTAGAGCAGGCCGCCGACCACCAGCGCGCTGAAGCCGATCATCAGCAGGTTCATCAGGCTCGGCACCACCGAGAAGCTCATCAGCGCGACCGCCGCGCCCGCGTGCAGGGCATCGATGGCGAGCAGGGCGAGGTCGACGCTTCGCGCGTGACCGGTCTTGAAGCGCCGTCCGAGCTGATAGGCCAGATGCGGATAGAGCAGGGCGTAGGGCACCAGCCAGAGAATGTCGTGGCCGAAGTGATTGACGTAGGTGCCCGCCGCAATGGCTGCGGCGGTGGCGATGTACGCCAGCACGCGCAGGTAGTATTCGCGGATCGGCGGCGTCGGCAGCCCGTCTAGCGGGGTCGCGGGGAAAGACTTCATCTGATTGGAACGATCCCTGGTGAGGCGATGGGCACCGTGGCCACGTACGTCTTTTCAGTCCATGAGGCCGACCAGCGCCCCGACGGCGGGATCATAGCGAAGCACCGTCCAGCAGCCAATCACGGCCGCCGGATGACGCGGGAATCAGGCAGAAAGCGGGTGGGATGTGCGGCTCGTCGACGTTCCGCCGTCGTTGCGGCGGAAAACGTCAGGAAACCGTTAGAAGGGAATGCGTCCGGTGAAGGCGTCCCTGAGCATCACCCAGTCGCCCATCAAGCTGTAGAGCGGATACTGGAAGGTCGCTGGGCGGTTCTTCTCGAAGATGAAGTGGCCTACCCAGGCGAACCCGTAGCCCGCCACCGGCAGGGCCAGAAGCCAGATCCACTGCTGGCTGACCAGTGCGTAGGCCAGGATGCCGAGCACCAGCAGGCTGCCGGCGTAATGCAGCCGACGGCACACCGGATTGCTGTGCTCCGCCAGGTAATAGGGGTAGAAGTCGGCGAAGCGGCTGAAGCGTTCGGCGGTTTGCGTACTCATCTCGCACCTCCTGTCATTGTGTTCCCAAAGTCTAGATCGGACGGCCGCGCAGGCCAGTGACAATGGGGGCCAGTCTAGTATCCTTGCGACACGGCGCCGCAGGCCCTGATCCGACGACAAGAAGACGCCATGAGCGAACTACGGACAACTTCATCGAGCTGGGCGCAGAGCATCGTCCAGGGCCTGGAAATGGGCGGCGTCGACTGTCGCGCGCTGTTCCTCGAGCTGGGCATGGACTACGCCGCGCTGGGCGATGCGGAGGCGCGTTTCCCGCAGGACGGCATGACCCGGCTCTGGCACCGCGCCGTGGAGCTGTCCGGCAACCCGGCCATCGGCCTGAACATGGCCCGCGTGGTGCGGCCCGCGTCGCTGCACGTGGTCGGTTACGCGCTGATGTCCAGCCGCACCCTGCGGGAGGGCCTGACCCGTCTGGTGCGTTACCAGCGAATCATCGCCGAGGGCGCCGACCTGAACCTGCGCATGCTGCCCGAGGGCGGCGCGCTGACGCTGGCGATCCATGGCGACCGTCTGCCGCCCGCCCGGCAGAGCGCCGAAGCTTCCCTGGCGTGCACCCTGGCCTTCTGCCGCTGGATCAGCGGAACGCCGCTCAAAGCCTTGCAGGTGTGGCTGCAGGGCCCGCCGCCGGACGATCCGGAGCCTTACCGCCAGGTGTTCCAGGCGCCGCTGCAGTTCGATGCCGAACACTACGGGCTGCTGTTCGAACTCGCCGATCTCGAGGCGCCGCTGCCGTCGGCCAACGAGTCGCTGGCGCAGTTGCACGACCGCTTCGCCGGCGAGTACCTGGCGCGCTTCTCCGGCAGCCGGGTCGCCCACCAGGCCCGCCAGGTGCTCTGTCGCCTGCTGCCGCAGGGCGAGCCGCGTCGCGATAGCGTGGCGCAGGCGCTGCACCTGTCCGAGCGAACCTTGCAGAGACGCCTGCAGGACGAACACACCAGCTTCCAGCAACTGCTCGACGACACCCGTCGCGAACTCGCGGAGCAGTACCTGGCGCAACCCAATCTGACCCTGCTGGAAATCGCCTACCTGCTGGGCTTCGCCGACCCGAGCAACTTCTTCCGCGCCTTCCGCCGCTGGTTCGGCAGCACGCCGGGGGAGTATCGCGCCGCGCTGGACAGCCGCTGATCCGGCCGGGCGCGGTCAGTGCCGCCAGAACGCCGGTGTCAGCAGCACCAGCACGGTGATGATCTCCAGACGGCCGAGCAGCATGCCGAAGGACAGCATCCATTTCGCCGCGTCCGGCAGGCTGGAGAAGTTGCCGGCCGGGCCGATGATGTGGCCCATTCCGGGGCCGACGTTGCATACCGCAGTGGCCGCGCCCGTGAGTGCTGTGATCCAGTCCAGGCCGATGAAGGTCAGCCCGAGGGCGATCAGCGCGATGGTAAAGGTGAAGAAGAACGAGAAGGTGAGGATCGAACGAACGATTTCCTCGTCGAGCGGATGGCCGTTGTACTGCTGCCGGATCACCGCGCGCGGGTGCACCAGTTGCTGCAGGTTGGCGCGCAGCAGAACCCAGGACACCTGGAAGCGGAACACTTTCAGGCCGCCGGCGGTGGACCCCGAGCAGCCGCCGATGAAGGTGAGATAGAAGAACAGCATCACGGAGAAGCTGCCCCACAGCGAATAGTCACCGAGCGCGAAGCCCGTGGTGGTTACTACCGAAACGATGTTGAGCGTGACGATACGGAAGCTGTCCAGCCATGAGAGCCCCGAGCGCATCCAGTACCAGAGGCTGACCACCAGCGAGATGGCCAGCAGGAAGCTGAGCAGTCCGCGAACCTGATGATCGCGCAGCAACGCCATGCGATTGCCGCGCAGAGTGGCGACATACAGGGTGAAGGGCATGCTGCCGAGCAGCATGACCACCACCGCGACCCAGTGCACCGCAGGCTGCTGCCACTTTGCCAGTGACTGGTCGGAGGTGGAGAAACCACCGGTGGAGATCGCCGACATGGCATGGTTGATCGCGTCGAAGCCACTCATTCCGGCCAGGCGGAAGGCCAGCGCACCGAACAGGGTGAAGCCGATATAGATGCAGAGGATGTACTTGGCCGCCATGTGCGAGCGCGGCATGACTTTCTCCGACCAGTCCGAGGACTCGGTCTGGAACAGGCGCATGCCGCCGACGCGTAGCAGCGGCAGGATCGCCACCGCCATGCCGATGAAGCCGATGCCGCCCAGCCAATGCAGCAGCGAGCGCCAGATGAGGATGCCCGGCGACATGCCGTCCAGCCCGCTGAGTACCGTCGAACCGGTCGTGGTGATGCCCGACATGCTCTCGAAGAAGGCGTCGGTGTAGCTGATGTGCTGGATGAAGAACAGCGGCAGGGCGGCGAAGCAGCACACCGTCAGCCAGCTGCAGGTGGTCAGGAAATACATGTCGCGCGGGCGTAGCTGAACGTTCTCCGGGCGCCCTGGCAGCACCAGCAGCAGGCCGGTGGCGAAGGTGATCAGGCTGGCCCAGAAAAACGACTGCAGGTCGTCGCTGCGGTCGTACGAGAAGAGCGTCAGCATCGGCACGACCATGCCGATCGCCAGGGTGATGAGGAAGATGCCGAGAATGAAACCGATCATGCGCAGGGTCGGCAGGGCCATGGAAACGACTCGGGTCTGGAGGGCAAGGGGCGCCATTCTACCCGCGCGTCCGGCGCTGTAAACCGCCGCCATTCGCCACTCGCAGGGGGCGCCGGGGAGCGATTCGGGAGGCGCCATGGTCACGGCATTTGCCCGCGGCCGGCCGGCGCCCTCTAGAATGGCCACTCATTTCAATTTCAGGAGGTGGCCCGATGGAGGCTCTGGACGCTCTGCTCAAGCGTGTTTCCGTGACCCGGCTGGAAGAGCCCGCGCCGAACGCGGCGCAGCGCGATACGATTTTCCGTGCGGCCTTGCGCGCGCCGGATCACGGCCAGCTGCGCCCGTGGCGTTTCCTCACTGTGGAAGGCGAGGCGCGTGAGGCGCTTGGCGAGCTGTTCGCCCGCGCGGTCGCCGAGAAACAGGCGGACGCCGAGCCGGCGGTGCTGGAAAAGGCGCTAACCAAGGCCCGCGCGATGCCGTTGCGTGCGCCGCTGCTGGTGGTGGTGATCGCCTGCGTGCAGGCGCATCCGAAGGTCCCGGCGCAGGAGCAGCGGCTGGCGGCCGGCTGTGCGGCGCACGGCATGCTGCTGGCTGCCTACGCGCAGGGCGTCGGCGCGGTCTGGCGCAGCGGCGAGCTGTCCTACGATGCCCGCGTCGAGGCCGGCCTGGGCCTGGCGAAGAACGAGGAAATCGTCGGTTTCCTCTATATGGGCACGCCCAGCGGCGAGCTGCGCACGCCGCCGGCGCTCGATCCCGCGGATTTCGTGACCACCTGGCGGGGCTAGTCCCCGCTCAAGCCTTGAGCGGCAGCTCCAGGCTGGCGACGAAGCCCCCCTGCGGATGGTTGGCCAGCTGCAGAGTGCCGCCGTGGCGCTCGGCGGCGCGCCGCGCAATGGCGAGGCCGAGCCCATGCCCTGCCGCCGCCTGGCCCGGCGCGCGGAAGAACGGCTCGCCCAACTGGTTCAGGTGTTGCGCCTCCACGCCGGGACCGTGATCGCGCACGCTGATCAGCAACGTCTCGCCCTGGCGCGCTGCGCGAATCTCGATCGGCTGATCGGCCGGGTTGAAGCGCAGCGCGTTGCGCAGCAGGTTGTCCAGCGCGCGATCGATCATGTCCGGCCAACCGAACAGCGCGATGCCCGGCTCGATGTCGATCTCGATGCGCTGCTCGGCGTTGCCGACACTGGCGTTCTCGCGGACGCCCTCGAGGATGCCGGCAAGGTCCACCTGTTGCACCGGACCCGGATCGGCATCCAGCCGCGCCAGCGCGAGGATCTCGGCGATCAGCGCTTCGAGGCGGTCGCAGTCCTTGGCCAGCCGCGGCCACAGCGCCTCGCGCTCCTCCGGCGTCGCCCGTTCGGCCAGCGCCAGGGCGATGCGCAGGCGCGCCAGCGGCGAGCGCAGCTCGTGGGAGACGTCGCGCAGCAACTGCCGCTGGCTGCCGATCATGCCCTGCAGGCGCGAACCCATGCGGTTGAAGTCGCTGGCCAGCACGCCGAGCTCGTCGCGCCGCGCGGCCAGTTGCGCGAGGCTGTTCTGCTGGTAGGCGGTCTGCCCGAGGTCGTGCACGGCGCCGCGCAGGCGTGTCAGCGGACGGGTGATCGAGAGGGTCAGCAGCAGGCTGAACAGGGTCAGCACCACCAGCGCGATGCCCAGCGCGCTGAGCGGCCAGAGCAGGCTGTCGCGGTGCCAGGCATCCAGTTCCGGGCGCGGGATGCGGTAAATGAACAGGTAGGTTTCGTCGCTGGTCGGGCTGGTGTAGTCGGTGGTCAGGCGCCGCCAGGGCAGGCCGCGATCATCGCCTCGCGGATCGCCGGCGCCGTGCTGGCGGGCCTCGAAGGCCGCGGCCCGCGGCGGGAAGGTGCCCTTGATGACCGCCAGGCCGTTGTCGCCGAGCACCTGCACATCGATGTGATAGCGCTGGCGATGACGCTCCAGAAAGCTCTGCGCGGCTTCTTCCCCGTCCGTTTCGTAGACCTGCGTCCAGCGTTCGGCGAGATCCTTTACCCCCGGATGCCGGTTGAGAATCCAGGAGTCCTGGTTCAGTGCATGCCCCAGCAACAGGGAAAGGCCTGCCACCAGGGCAATGGCCAGCCAGAAGCTGGCGAGGATGCGCCAGAACAGTGAACGCACGGCAATTCCTTGATCATCAATGGCAAAAAAGCCCGCCAGGTCCAGCCTGACGGGCGCGTGCTACGCGGTTTTGCTCAATTCTTGGCCTTCGCCGCCTTCTCGGCTTTCCAGGCTTCGAACTCGGCGTGTTCGGCGCGACGTTCTTCCATCTCTTTCTGCTTCTCGTCGAAGCGCTTCTGCTGCTCCGGAGTCAGCAGGGCGCGGATGGCGCTGTCGTTCTTCGCACGGGCGGCCTCGAGTTCGTCTTCCATGGCCTTCTTGTCGGCGGCCGGAAGCTTGTCGAGGTACTTGCGGGTGAGTACGCGACGGCTCTCCATCTGATCGCCCATCAGCCTGCCGACCTGCTGGCGTTGTTCCCTGGTCAGATCCAGGTCGCCGAACGGCCCGTGTTCGCCACGCGGTCCGTCCTTCGGACCGCAGCCGTGGTCGCCCTGCATGTGCGGCGGAACGTCGGGGCCGCCTTTTTCCGGCGCGGCGAACACCGCGGTGGCGGGCAGGGCGGCGGCGAGCGTGAGAGCGATGAGTGTCTTGCGCATGAGTTTTCTCCTTGTCTGAACCGGCCGATTGCCGATGTGCCCAGTCTACGGACGGCAAAGTCAAGGGCGGTCAGGCGAGGGTAAAGGCTTGGTAAACGCTGTGTATCGTCGCCGCAGTCAGGCGCTGTAGTAATAGCCGCGGCTGCGCAGCGCGAGAATGCGCGGGCGTCCGTCGGGGTGCGGGCCGATCTTCTTGCGCAGGTTGCTGACGTGCATGTCCAGGCTGCGGTCGTAGAGGGTGAGCTTGCGGCCGAGGGCCAGTTGCGCCAGTTCCTGCTTGTCCAGCGGTTCACCCGGCTGGCGCAGCAGCGCTTCGAGCAGGCGGCTTTCTGATACGGTCAGGCTGATCTCGTGGTCGCCGATGCTGACCACGCCACGCGCCGGACTGAAGCTCAGGTCGTCCAGTTGCAGGTGGCTGCCGCCGCTGACCGGCTGGCTGCGGCGCAGCACGGCGCGCAGGCGTGCGGTGAGTTCGCGTGGATCGCAGGGCTTGGCCAGGTAGTCGTCGGCGCCCAGTTCCAGGCCGAGGATGCGGTCCAGCGGTTCGCCGCGGGCGGAGAGCATCAGCACCGGCAGGTCCGGGTGGTTGCCACGCAACTGGCGCAGCAATTCCAGGCCGCTGCCATCGGGCAGCATCACATCCAGCACCACCGCCGAGGGAGCGTGCTGGGCGAGCGCCGCGCGGGCGCTGTTGCCGTCGTGGCAGGCGCGCACCTGGAAGCCTTCCTGGCTTAGCCAACTGACCAGCAACTCGCAGAGTTCCTCGTCGTCGTCGATCAGCAGCAGTTCACTCATGGCGCTTCAGTTGGTCCATTGCCGACGCGCGCTGCGGTTGCCGCGCAGCAGCGAGCCGAAGAAGAACGCGATCAGGGCAACCCCGCCACCGATGACGAACCACAGTTGCTGCTCGCTGAGCAGCGGTTGGGGCTTGGCGCTGCGGGCCTGTTCAAGATCCTGCAGCAGGCGGCGGTTTTCCTCGCGCAGCCGTTGCATCTGGCGCCCGGCTTCGGGTGGCGTGGCCCGCTGCAATTGCTCGGTCAGCTCACTGCGCTGTGCCTCGCTCACCGCCAGACGTTGTTCCAGCTCATCGAGCCGCGCCGCCGCTTCGTCGTTCTGCTGAGCGTGCACCGGAAGGGCGACGAGCGCCGCGGCGAAGAACAGGTAGGTGAGTGGGCGCATCGGATTTCCTTTTCCAGGCAGGCGTGCGACGGGGCGAATCAGGGCAGGACGCGTTTGAACGGCTTGACGATCACCCCGCCGTAAACGCCGGCGGCGCGGTACGGATCGGCCTCGGCCCAGCTCAGCGCGGCTTCGAGGGAGTCGAACTCGGCGACGATCAGGCTGCCGCTGAAACCGGCCAAGCCTGGATCGTTGCTGTCGACGGCCGGGTGCGGGCCGGCGAGGACCAGGCGTCCCTCGGTCTTCAGCTGCTCCAGGCGGGCGATGTGCTCCGGACGGGCGGCCAGGCGTTTTTCCAGGGAGTCGGCGACGTCTGTGGCGATGATGGCGTAGAGCATGTCAGTCCTTGGTTTTTTCAGGGGAGGTGTCGTGCAGGTGGCGCGCCAGATAGAGACCCTGGCCGATCAGGAAAAGTACCGTCATGGCGAGGCTGCCGAATACCTTGAAGTCGACCCAGATGCTCTGGAAGGTGAAGGCGACGAACAGGTTGGCGCAGCCGCAGAACAGGAAGAACACCACCCAGGCGACGTTCAGGCGGTTCCAGATCGTCTGTGGCAGCTCCATGGCATGCCCCATGACGCGCTGGATCAGCGGCTTGTCGCCGATGAAGTGGCTGCCGGCGAAGGCCACTGCGAACAACCAGTTGACCACCGGCGCTTTCCACTTGAGGAAGGTTTCGCTATGGAAGGCCAGGGTCAGACTGCCGAATACCAGGCAGGCGATCAAGGTCAGCCACTGGCCCTTTTCCAGCTTGCGCTGCAGCGCGAAGAGCGTCCCGTATACCACCACCGAGGCGACGATCAGCACCGCGGTGGCGCTGAAGATGCCGCCGACGCTGAGGCTGTGTCCGGCCAGTTCGACTACGCGGGGTTCCATTTTGTAGACGATGAAGAACAGCAGCAGCGGGATGAAGTCGATGAATTGTTTCACGGGCGCAGCCAGAGAGCGGGATGTGGCGGCATAATAGCAAACATCAATGACGGCGAAACTTCGCCCAGAGCCTTAAATATGAAGGTCGACCTGCACTGCCACAGCACCGCATCGGATGGCGTCCTGGCGCCCTCCGTGGTGGTCGAGCGCGCCCATGCGCGCGGCATCGGCATGCTTGCGCTGACCGATCACGACACCCTCGAAGGGCTGCCGGAGGCGCGCTTGGCGGCGGCCGGGCTGGGCATCCAGCTGATCAACGGCATCGAACTGTCCTGCACCTGGGGCGGCGCGACCATCCATGTGCTGGGCTACGCCTTCGCCGCCGACGCGCCGCAGTTGCAGCAGGCCATCGCCGAGCTGCATGCCGGGCGCTGGCTGCGCGCCGAGGAAATCGGCCGGCGCCTCGAGGCCAAGGGCATGCCCGGCGCGTTCGAGGGCGCGCGGGCGATCCAGCAGGAGCTGGGCGACAGCGGCAACGCGCCGGCGCGGCCGCACTTCGCGGAATTCCTCACCCGCGGCAAGTACGTTCGCGACCATGCCGAGGCCTTCCGCAAGTGGCTCGGCTCCGGCAAGCTCGGCGACGTCAAGCAGCACTGGCCGACCCTGGAGCAGACGGTGGCGACGCTGCGCTCGGCCGGCGCCTGGATCAGCCTGGCGCACCCGATGCAATACAGCCTGACGCGCAGCAAGCGGCGTCGGCTGATCATCGATTTCGTCCAGGCCGGCGGGCACGGCCTGGAAGTGGTCAACGGCATGCAGCCGGCCGAGCAGGTCGGTTCGCTGGCGATCCTGGTCCGCGAGTTCGGGCTGATGGCCAGCATCGGCAGCGATTTCCACGCCCCGGGCGACTGGTCAGAGCTGGGCATGTACCGCCCGTTGCCGGACGACCTGTCGCCCTTGTGGGCGCGATTCCAGCAAGCGCCAGCGAGCACGCCCCATGTCGTCGCTCAATGAGCAGGGAGCAATCATGAGTCAGTTCTTCCAGATCCATCCGGAAAATCCGCAGCCGCGCCTGATCAAGCAGGCGGTGGAGATCGTCCGCGGCGGCGGGGTGATCGTCTATCCGACCGACTCCTCCTACGCGCTGGGTTGCCACATCGGCGACAAGAACGCGGTGGAGCGAATCCGCCGCCTGCGCCAGTTGGACGACAAGCACAACTTCACCCTGGTCTGCCGCGATCTCTCGCAGCTCGGCCTGTTCGCCAAGGTCGATACCGGCGCCTTCCGCCTGCTGAAGATGCACACGCCGGGGCCTTACACCTTCATCCTCAGCGCCACCCGCGAGGTGCCGCGCATGCTGCTGCATCCCAAGCGGCGCACCATCGGCCTGCGCGTGCCCAGCCACCCGATCGCCCAGGCGTTGCTCGAGGAACTCGGCGAGCCGCTGATGAGCGTGAGCCTGATCCTGCCCGGGCAGAGCGAGGCGATGGAGGACCCGTACGAGATGCGCCAGGCCCTGGAGCATCACGTCGACCTGATCATCGACGGGGGCTACGGCGGCACCGCGGTGTCCACCGTGGTCAACCTGTCCGAGGGCGAACCGCAGGTGATCCGCGTCGGTTGCGGCGACCCCGCGCCGTTCATGGACGGCCAGTGAGGCGTACCCGGCGGAGATGAGCATGCAGGACGAACCCGTGCTCGAGGCCAGCGCACTGGAGCCCGAGCAGCTTCGCCTGGCGCTCGTCTACGGCGAGGCCGTCACCGAGCTGCCGCAGGACCTGTACATCCCACCGGACGCGCTGGAGGTCTTCCTCGAAGCCTTCGAGGGCCCGCTCGACCTGCTGCTCTACCTGATCCGCAAGCAGAACATCGACATTCTCGACATTCCCGTGGCCGAGATCACCCGCCAGTACATGGGCTACGTCGAGCTGATGAAGAGCGTGCGTCTGGAGCTGGCCGCGGAGTACCTGGTGATGGCTGCGATGCTCGCCGAGATCAAGTCGCGCATGCTGCTGCCGCGCTCGGCGATCGCCGAGGACGAGGAAGACGATCCGCGCGCCGAGCTGATCCGCCGCCTGCAGGAATACGAGCGCTTCAAGGCCGCGGCGGAAAACGTCGACCGCCTGCCGCGCCTGGGGCGCGACATCAGCGTGCCGCGCCTGGACGCCCCGGAGGCCAGGGCGCGCAAGCTGCTGCCCGAGGTCTCGCTGGAGGAGCTGCTGTTGTCGATGGCCGAGGTGCTGCGCCGCGCCGACATGTTCGAGAGCCACCAGGTGACCCGTGAGGCGCTGTCCACCCGCGAGCGCATGAGCGAGGTGCTGGAGCGCCTGAAGGGCGGCGGTTTCGTGGCCTTCGTCGCGCTGTTCAGCGCCGAGGAGGGTCGTCTCGGCGTCGTGGTGACCTTCATGGCGGTGCTCGAGCTGATCAAGGAATCGCTGGTCGAGCTGGTGCAGAACGAACCGTTCGCGCCCATCCACGTACGCCTGCGCGGCGAAGAACCCACCCAGGTGGTCCTGCAGTGAACCTCTCCGATCCGAAAGACCTCGCTTCGCTGCTCGAAGCCTACCTGCTCGCCTCGGGCAAGCCGCTGTCGCTGGAGCGCCTCGGCGAGCTCTTCGAGGAAATCGAGCGGCCCACGCCCGCGCAGCTCAAGGCCGCGCTCAAGGTGCTGGAGAAGTCCTGCAGCGGCCGCGCGTTCGAGCTGAAGGAAGTCGCCAGCGGTTATCGCCTGCAGGTGCGCGAACGCTTCGCACCCTGGGTCGGACGGCTCTGGGAAGAGCGCCCGCAGCGCTATTCGCGGGCGCTGCTGGAGACCCTGGCGCTGATCGCCTATCGCCAGCCCATCACCCGCGGCGAGATCGAGGACATCCGGGGCGTCGCCGTCAACAGCCAGATCGTCAAGACCCTGCTGGAGCGCGAATGGGTGAGGGTGGTTGGCCATCGCGACGTACCCGGTCGGCCGGCGATGTTCGCCACCACGCGCGGCTTCCTCGACCATTTCAACCTGAAGAGCCTCGACGAACTGCCGCCGCTGGCCGTGCTGCGCGAGCTGGAGCCCGCGCCTCTGGTGGATGAGGAAGACGCGCCGGTGCCCGACGGCCTGCAGGCGCGCGCCGACGCCAGCGAGCTCGGAGAGGACGCGCCGGCCCGCGAGGAAACCAGTTTCCGCAGCCTGCTGGCGGAACTCGACACGCTGGAACAGGGCCTGAAGACAGACTTCGACGATCTGCCGCTGGCCGAGAAGGCCGGCGACATCGAGGCCGATGACGTCGAGTCCGATCCCGATACCCTGCACTGACGCCGCGCGCCGCGAAACCGGCCGTCGCCGTCGAGGACGCGTGCATGAAGAATCCCTGCATCAAGGTCTGCGAATTCGACGCCGACGTCTGCCGTGGTTGCGGCCGCACGCGCGACGAGATCAAGGCCTGGAAACGCCTGGACAAGCCCGAGCAGCGCAGCGTGCTGGCGCTCTCCGAGATGCGTCTGCTGGCACTGGCGGCGACGGGGCGGCGCAAGCAGAAGCGCTGACCCGCGCCGACGGGAGACGCGTCTACCGTCGAGGTTCGCCCGCTGCGGCGGCCCTTCCACGCCCGTCGCGGCGCATTGAACGTCCCGTCGCGACACCCGGTCTGTACGAACAGGCCCCGCGTGGCATAAGTTCGCAGGAACCGTTGATAAGCCAGGAGCCAGACATGCATCCCCGAGTCCAAGCGGTAACCGATCGGCTGATCGAGCGCAGCCGTCCCACCCGCGAGCGTTACCTGGCACAGATGGGCGCCGCCGCCAGCCAGGGCCCGCAGCGCGGCCAGCTGCAGTGCGCCAACTTCGCCCACGGCGTGGCTGGCTGCGGCAGCGATGACAAGCAGAGCCTGCGCCTGATGAACGCGGCCAACGTCGCCATCGTTTCCGCTTACAACGACATGCTCTCGGCGCATCAGCCCTACGAGCACTTCCCGGCGATCATCAAGCAGGCGCTGCGCGAGATCGGCTCGGTGGGCCAGTTCGCCGGCGGCGTGCCGGCGATGTGCGACGGCGTCACCCAGGGCGAGGCGGGGATGGAGCTGAGCCTGGCCAGCCGCGAGGTGATCGCCATGTCCACCGCCGTGGCGCTGTCGCACAACATGTTCGACGCGGCGCTGTGCCTGGGCATCTGCGACAAGATCATTCCCGGCCTGATGATCGGCGCGCTGCGCTTCGGCTACCTGCCGTTCGTCTTCGTGCCGGGCGGGCCGATGCCGTCGGGGATTTCCAACAAGGAAAAAGCCGAGGTCCGCCAGCTGTTCGCCGAAGGCAAGGCGACCCGCGAGCAACTGCTGGAATCGGAGATGAAGTCCTACCACAGCCCCGGCACCTGCACTTTCTACGGCACCGCCAACACCAACCAGGTGGTGATGGAAGTGATGGGCCTGCAACTGCCCGGTTCGTCCTTCGTCAACCCGTACACGCCGTTGCGCGACGAGCTGACCCGCGAGGCGGCGCGCCAGGTCACCCGGATGACCCGCCAGGGCGGTCAGTTCATGCCGCTCTGCGAGATCGTCGACGAGAAGTCCATCGTCAACTCGGTGGTCGCGCTGAACGCCACCGGCGGTTCGACCAATCACACGCTGCACATCCCGGCCTTCGCCCGCGCCGCCGGCATCCTGCTGACCTGGCAGGACATGGCCGAGCTGTCCGAGGTGGTGCCGACGCTGGCCCATGTCTATCCCAATGGCAAGGCCGACGTGAACCACTTCCACGCCGCCGGCGGGGTCAATTTCATCGTCCGCAGCCTGCTCGATGCGGGCCTGCTGCACGAGGACGTCAACACCGTGGTCGGCCACGGCCTACGCCGTTACCTGCAGGAACCCTTCCTCGATGGCGAGCGCCTGTCCTGGCGCGAGGGCCCGCGGCAGAGCCTGGACGAGAACATCCTGCGCCCGGTCGAACGCCCCTTCGATGCCGAAGGCGGCCTGCGCCTGATGGAGGGCAACCTCGGGCGCGGGGTGATGAAGGTCTCCGCGGTGGCGCCCGAGCATCAGGTGATCGAGGCGCCGGCGCTGGTGTTCGCCGATCAGCTGGAACTGGCCGCCGCCTTCAAGGCCGGCGAGCTGGAGCGCGATTTCGTCGCCGTGGTGCGTTTCCAGGGGCCGAAGGCGAACGGCATGCCCGAGCTGCACAAGCTCACGCCGTTCCTCGGCGTGCTGCAGGATCGCGGCTTCAAGGTGGCGCTGGTCACCGACGGGCGCATGTCCGGCGCGTCGGGCAAGGTGCCGGCGGCGATCCACGTCTGCCCCGAGGCGAAGGACGGCGGGCCGCTGGCCTACGTGCGCAACGGTGACGTGATCCGGGTCGACGGAACGCGCGGCGAGCTGCTGGTGCGCGTCGATGCCGCCGAGCTGGAAGCCCGCGAGCGCGCCCGGCAGCCGGCGGATACCGGGGTTGGCTGCGGTCGCGAGCTGTTCGGCTTCATGCGCGCCGCCTTCAGCTCGGCAGAGCAGGGCGCCAGCGCCTTCACCGCCGAACTGGAAGCACTCCGGTGAGGTTGTCGCTGGTCGGCGACATCGGCGGCACCAATGCCCGGCTCGCGCTGTGGCGCGATGGGCAACTCGAGCACGTACGGGTTCTCTCTACCGCCGCGTTCGCCGGCCCCGAACAGGCCATCCGCAGCTACCTGGATACCCTTGGCCCGCACGCCGGCGAGCTGGATCGCGTGTGCCTGGCCTGCGCCGGGCCGGTCAGCGGCGACGAGTTCCGTTTCACCAACAACCATTGGGTGATCAGCCGCACCGCGTTCCGCCGCGACCTCGGGCTGAGCGACCTGCTGCTGATCAACGACTTCAGCGCCATGGCGCTGGGCGTCACCTGCCTGCGCAAGGACGAATTGCTCGACGTGCGCCCCGGGGTGGTGGTGGCGGACTGTCCGCGCCTGGTGCTCGGGCCCGGCACCGGCCTGGGCGTCGGCACGCTGCTGCCGGACACGCGCGGCGGCTGGCATGCGCTGGCAGGCGAGGGCGGGCATGTCGACCTGCCGATCGGCAGCGAGCGCGAGGCCGACCTGTGGAGTTATCTGCACCGCCAGCTCGGCCACGTCAGCGCGGAAAACCTGATCAGCGGCTCCGGGCTGGTCAGCCTGTACCGCGCGAGCTGCGCGTTGGACGGCAAGACCCTGCGTTTCGACAGCGCCGCCGAGGTGACCCAGGCGGCGCTGCAGGGCGACGCCCAGGCGATCGCCGTGCTGGAGCAGTTCTGCACCTGGCTGGGGCGCGTCGCCGGCAATGCGGCGCTGACCCTCGGTGCGCGCGGCGGCGTCTATCTCGCCGGAGGCATGCTGCCGCGCTTCGCCGATTTCCTCGTCGCCAGCGGTTTTCTCGCCGCCTTCCAGGCAAAAGGCGAGATGAGCGGCTACCTGATGCACATCCCGGTGTGGCTGGTTACTGCCGAACAGCCGGGCCTGCTGGGCGCCGGGTTGGCCCTGCAGCGCAGCCTCGCGGGTGAGTCGCCGATGATCAGCGGGCTCGCCGACGATGTCTGAGGCCGGCATGAATCCCTTGCCCGTGGCGGGTTTCTCGCTTGGCGCAAAGGCGGCTGGGTGGCCTATCCTGCCGTTAACCGTGGAAATCGCCGGCGGTCGGTCCGCTCTGTGCATCGGCCGTGTGGCATTTTCCAACCGTTTCGCTGACTGAAGAATCGACCCATGCCCGGAATCAACGTCACTCCCTGCACGTTCGCATTGTTCGGTGCGCTCGGCGACCTCGCCCTGCGCAAGCTCTTCCCCGCGCTTTATCATCTGGATCACGCCGGCCTGCTGCATGAGGACACGGTGATCTTCGCCCTGGCCCGCGAGCCGCGCGATCCGCAGGAGCACCTGGATTTCATCGAGCAGACGCTGCGCCGCTACGTGGGCGAGTCGGGCATCGAGGAAGACTGCATGCGCCGCTTCATGGCGCGCATGAGCTACCTGACGATGGACTTCAAGAAAACCGACGACTACGCCGCGCTCGGCGCCCGGGCCAGTACCCGGCAGCCCGTGGTGGCCTATTTCGCCACGCCGGCCTCGGTGTACGGCGCGATCTGCGAGAACCTCGCCGCCCACGGCCTCGCCGAGCGCACCCGCGTGGTGCTGGAAAAGCCCATCGGCCACGACCTGGCGTCCTCGCGGCTGGTCAACGATGCGGTGGCCCGGTATTTCCCGGAAACCAGCATCTACCGGATCGATCACTACCTGGGTAAGGAGACGGTGCAGAACCTCATCGCTCTGCGCTTCGCCAACAGCCTGTTCGAGACCCAGTGGGACCACAACCACATCTCCCACGTTGAGATCACCGTGGCCGAAACGGTCGGCATCGAGGGCCGCTGGGGCTATTTCGACCAGGCTGGCCAGCTGCGCGACATGATCCAGAACCACCTGCTGCAACTGCTTTGCCTGATCGCCATGGACCCGCCGGCGGACCTCTCCGCCGACAGCATCCGCGACGAGAAGGTCAAGGTGCTCAAGGCCCTGGCGCCGTTCAGCGTCGACGAGTTGAGTCGTCATCTGGTGCGCGGCCAGTACAGCGCCGGCAACATCAACGGCAAGACGGTGCCCGGCTACCTGGACGAAGAGGGCGCCAATGTCGAGAGCAACACCGAGACCTTCGTCGCCCTGCGCGCGGACATTCGCAACTGGCGCTGGTCCGGCGTGCCGTTCTACCTGCGAACCGGCAAGCGAATGGCGCAGAAGATGTCGCAGATCGTCATTCACTTCAAAGAGCCGCCGTTCTACATCTTCGCCCCGGAGCAGCGCTCGCAGGTCAGCAACCGACTGATCCTGCGCCTGCAACCGGACGAGGGCATCTCGCTGCAGGTGATGACCAAGGAACCGGGGCTGGGCATGCACCTGCGCAGCGGCCCGTTGCAGCTGAATTTCTCCGATGCCTACAAGAACGCCCGCGTCCCCGATGCGTACGAGCGCCTGCTCCTGGAGGTCATGCAGGGCAATCAGTCGCTGTTCGTGCGTAAGGACGAGGTCGAGGCCGCCTGGCTCTGGTGCGACCGGCTGATGGCGGGCTGGAACGCCCTGGGCGAAACGCCGAAGCGTTACTCGGCGGGCTCCTGGGGACCGGCCGCCTCGATTGCACTGATAACCCGCGACGGGAGGTCCTGGTATGGCGATCTATGAACTGGAACTACCGGTCGGGCTGATGGCGCACAGTTGCACCGACGCCGAACGCCAGGCCGATGCGCTGGCCCAGGCGGTGTCCGGCGCGCTGCGTTCGGCGCTGGAAACCTATGGCAAGGCCAGCCTGGTGGTGTCGGGCGGGCGCAGCCCGATCGCCTTCTTCGAGCGGCTCTCCCGTGAGCCGCTGGACTGGGCGAATATCCAGATCGGCCTGGCCGACGAGCGCTGGGTGTCCGTCGAGCACGCCGCGAGCAACGAGGGCCTGGTGCGCCGGCACTTGCTGCAGGGCCCGGCCGCCGCGGCGAGCTTCCTTGGCCTCTATCACCCGGCGCCGACCCTCGAGGACGCGGCGCTGCTCGCCGACCGCGCGCTGGCCGAGCTGCACCAGCCGATCGACGTGCTGGTGCTGGGCATGGGCGACGATGGCCACACCGCCTCGCTGTTCCCCGCCAGCCCGCGCCTGAGCGATGCGCTGGAGGCGGACGGCCACCGCCGCTGCCTGCCGATGCAGGCCCCGGTCGAACCCCACGAACGCCTGACCCTGACCCTGCCGGTGCTGGCTTCGGCGCGCCTGCCGCTGCTGGCGATCCAGGGCGAGGCGAAGCTGGAAACCCTGCGCCTGGCCCTGGCCGGAGAGAACGTCGCGGCGATGCCGATCCGCGCGTTCCTGCATTCCCCCCTGGAAATCTATTGGTGCCCCTGAGGCCGAGGACGAGTTGCCCATGAACATGGCCGCGAAGATCGAACTGATCGACGACATCTGCCGCAAGGCGCGCATCCTCCCGGTGATCACCATCGCCCGCGAAGAGGACATCCTGCCGATGGCCGACGCGCTGGCCGCCGGTGGCCTGTGCACGCTGGAAATCACCCTGCGCTCGGTCCACGGGCTGACCGCGATCCGCCAGTTGCGCCGCGAACGCCCCGAGCTGTGCGTCGGCGCCGGGACCATCCTCGACAAGGCGATGCTGGCCGAGGCGATCGATGCCGGCGCGCAGTTCATCGTCACCCCGGGCTGCACCGCCGAGCTGCTGCAGGCCGGTTGCGACCTCGACGTGCCGCTGCTGCCGGGCACCTCCTGCGCCTCCGACATCATGCTCGGCTATGCCCTGGGCTACCGTCGCTTCAAGCTGTTCCCGGCGGAGGTCGCGGGTGGCGTGGCCGCGCTCAAGGCGTTCGCCGGCCCGTTCGGCAACGTGCGCTTCTGCCCGACCGGTGGCGTCAGCCCGGACAACCTGAAGAGCTACCTGGCGTTGCCCAACGTGATGTGCGTCGGCGGCACCTGGATGCTCGACAGCGCCTGGATCAAGTCCGGCGACTGGGCGGCGGTGGAGCAGGCGAGCCGCGAGGCGATGGCGCTGACCTAGCCCTGACCGTTACTTTCATCGGCCGCGCATATCGCCGCGGTCGTCCAGCGCGTATGATTCGCGCCCCATTCGGAACAGCCCACACCGGGAGGTGCACAGATGACCGAACATGAGCAACCCGCCGAGCACGTCGCTCACGGCGAAAAACTGCAGAAAGTCCTCGCGCGCATGGGCCTCGGCTCGCGTCGCGACATCGAGACCTGGATCAGCCAGGGACGGGTCAAGGTGAACGCCAGCGTGGCGACCCTCGGCCAGCGCGTCGACCTGCACGACGCCATCGCCCTCGACGGCCGCCTGATCAAGCGCGAGGAGGCCGTCGAAGCGGTCCGCCGCGTGCTCATCTACAACAAGCCGGACGGCGAAGTCTGCACCCGCGATGACCCGGAAGGCCGTCCGACCGTGTTCGCCCGCCTGCCGCGCCTGCAGGCCGGACGCTGGATCAATATCGGCCGCCTGGACATCAACACCACCGGTCTGCTGATGTTCACCACCGACGGCGAGCTGGCCAACCGCCTGATGCACCCGTCCTACGAGATGGACCGCGAATATGCGGTGCGCGTGCGCGGCGAAGTCACCGAGGAAATGATCGAGAACCTCAAGACCGGCGTGATGCTCGAAGACGGTCCGGCGAAGTTCACCGACATCCAGGAAGCGCCCGGCGGCGAAGGCTTCAACCACTGGTATCACTGCGTGGTGATGGAAGGCCGCAACCGCGAAGTGCGGCGCCTGTGGGAGTCGCAGGGGCTGGTGGTCAGCCGCCTGAAGCGCGTGCGTTTCGGCCCGGTGTTCCTCACCTCCGAGCTGACCATGGGGCGCTGGCGCGAGATGGGCCAGGCCGAACTGGACATCCTCAGCGCCGAAGTCGGCCTGAAGCCGGTTTCGCTGCCCGACATGAAGGGCAAGGTGCGCGAGAAGCTCGACCGCGCGCAGCGCAAGTCGGCCAAGCCGCTGGCGCCGAGCGAGCGTCCGGGCCGTGCGCCGCGCGGTGGCAAGCCCGCCGCCGGTGCCGGCAAGCCGACCAACCGCCGTCTGCGCCCGGATTCGGAACGCAGCACGCCGCGCGGCGCCGGCAGCACCGTCGCCGAGCGGCCGCAGGATGTGAACAAGAAGCGCCGCCCTGCCGAAGACGCCGGCGGCGAACGTGGTGCGCCCCGCAAGCCGTCGGCGGGCGCTCCGGCCAAGCGCCGTGGCCCGGTGGCCGACGGCCAGCGTCCAGGCTTCGGTCGCAAGCGTCCGTAAACGGATGGCGTAACGAAAAACCCCGCTCTCGCGGGGTTTTTCGTTTCTGTGCTGGCGCTGCTCAGCCCGCCAGCATCATCCGGTTGCGGCCTTCGCGTTTGGCGGCATAAAGCGCATCGTCGGCGCGGCGGGTGAGGCTTTCCGCGGATTCGAGGGGTCGCAGCAGGGCGCAGCCCAGGCTGACCGACATCCTGATGGCCTGGCCCTGACTCAGGTATTGCAGTGTCTCGATGGTGCTGCGCAGGCGCTCGCCTACCAGGCTGGCGGCCTCGAGGGACGTGTTGGAGAGCAGCACCATGAATTCCTCGCCACCGAAACGGAAGATCATGTCGATGTTGCGCAGTTGGTTCTTCAGCGCGACGGAAACCGCGCGCAGCACGTCGTCGCCGACGCCGTGGCCGTAGCCATCGTTGATCAGCTTGAAGTGGTCGAGGTCGAGCATCAGCACGCACAGCGGCTGCGAATGACGGTGGGCCATGTCCACTTCGCGAGCCAGCGACTGGTTCATGGCGGAGCGGTTGCCGGTGCCGGTCAGCGGGTCGTGCAGGGCGTTCTGCAGGGCGCAACGGTAGAGCAGCGCATTGCGCAGCGGGAACACCAGGCAGGACAGCAGCGATTCCACCTGGCCGAGCTCGAAGTCGTCGAAACGCTGGTTGCGGCGGAACACCAGTTCGCCCATGTATTCGCCGGCCTGGTTGAGGTTGTAGCTGGCGCTGTGGGTGCCGCGTTCGCCGAACTGCAGGGAAAGCTCGCTGCGCGGATGGGAGAAGGTCATGGCGTCCAGCGGTACCAGGCGCTGAACCTCGCGGAAGAACACCTCGAGAATGCGCTCCACCTCCAGACTGGTCTGCAGCTGCAGGGTCAGTTGGCGGTGCAGCTCGCTCAGCGTTACCGGTAGCAGGGCAACGGGGCGAGATTCCGAGTAGCCCATGCGCAGCAGGCGGGCGGCGTCGAAATCGATCGTGTTCTTCTTGCTGGGAGGGACCATGAGCGCTCTTCCTTCAACGCTGGTATGCGTTTCGTGAGGGGACAAGAGCGAAATGTGTGCCAGGATATTTTTATCGTTATTTAACAGTGACTTGAGCGTTTATTTCGGAGGCGGTGGCAAGATTTCGCCGGTTATCCGGCGCGCAATGGCCGCTATTTGGAAGGTACGGTGCCGCTTTCGACGTAAAACTGGCGGTGGCCCGGCCACCGCCCGCGTGCTCACTGGGCGTCGAGCTGCTGGCCGTTGACGCCCTTGCTGTCCGGGCCCATCAGGTACAGATAGACCGGCATGATCGACTCCGGCTCCGGGTTGTTCGCCGGATTTTCGCCCGGGTAGGCATGGGCACGCATCGCGGTGCGGGTGGCGCCGGGATTGATGCTGTTGGAGCGCACGGCGCAGGTGCCGTCGACTTCGTCGGCGAGGACCTGCATCAGCCCCTCGGTGGCGAACTTGGAAACCGCGTAGGCGCCCCAGTAGGCGCGGCCCTTGCGGCCGACGCTGCTGGAGGTGAACACCACCGAGGCGTCCTCGGACAGCTTGAGCAACGGCAGCAGGGCGCTGGTGAGCATGAACATGGCGTTGACGTTGATCTGCATGACGCGCATGAAGTTCTCGCCCGAGAGCTGCTCGAGCGGCGTGCGCGGGCCGACGATGGACGCGTTGTGCAGCAGTCCGTCGAGGCGGCCGAATTCGCTTTCGATCATCGCCGCCAGTTCGCCGAACTGGTGCGGCTGGGCGGTTTCCAGGTTCAGCGGGATCACCGCGGCCCGCGGGTGGCCGGCCGCTTCGATCTCGTCGTAGATCAGGTTCAGGTTGTCTTCGTTGCTGCCCAGCAGCAACAGCGTCGCGCCATGCGCGGCATAGGCCTTGGCGGCGGCCGCACCGATGCCGCGGCCGGCGCCGGTGACCAGGATGATGCGGCCCTGCAGCAGATCGGGGCGGGCGGTGTAGTCGAACATGGAGGGCTCCTTCGGGCGCGGCACGCCTTGGCCGCGCGGGTGGCTAGCGGGTCGGTGGATGGAACGGCGCCTGTCAGCAGCCGCAGAGGGCGCGGTCGAGCAGGGCACGCAGTTCCAGCGGGTGGTCGATGACGGCATCGGCGCCCCAGCTGCGCGGGTTGTCCTGCGGATGGATGTAGCCGTAGCTGACGCCCACCGTGCGCGTGCCGGCGGCGCGGCCGGATTCGATGTCGCGCAGGTCGTCGCCGACGAACAGCACGCTGGCCGGCTCCAGCTCCAGGCGCTGGCAGGCCAGGGCGAGCATTTCCGGGTCCGGCTTGCTGTGGGTGACGTGGTCCGGGCAGATCAGCAGCGCCGAGCGCTCGGCCAGGCCGAGCCGCTGCATGATCGGTTCGGCGTAGCGCAGCGGCTTGTTGGTCACCACGCCCCAGATCAGCCCGGCCCTTTCGATATCGGCGAGCACCTCGGCCATGCCGTCGTAGAGGTGGCTGAAGGTCGCGCAGTGGCTCTGGTAGCGCTCGAGGAATTCAAGGCGCAGGGTCTCGAACGCGTCGGACAGCGGGTCGACCTCGAAGGCGCTGATCACCATCGCCCGCGCACCGCCGGACACCACGTCGCGCACCGTCTTGTCCTCGATCGGCGGCAGCGCGCGCGCGGCACGCATCGCCTGGATCACCGCGATGAAATCCGGCGCGGTGTCCAGCAGGGTGCCGTCCATGTCGAAGAGCACTGCTCGAATGCGCATGCCGCTCACGCCTCCCTCAGGGTCTGGACCATGTAGTTGACGTCCACGTCCGGCGCCAGCCTGTAGCGCTTGCTCAGCGGGTTGTAGGTCAGGCCGATGATGTCGCGGACCTGCAGCCCGGCGTCGCGGCTCCAGGTGCCCAGCTCGGAAGGACGGATGAACTTGGCGAAGTCATGGGTGCCTCGCGGCAGCAGGCGCATCAGGTACTCGGCGCCGACGATGGCGAACAGCCAGGCCTTGGGGTTGCGGTTGATGGTGGAGAAGAACACCTGGCCGCCGGGCTTGACCAGCGTGTGGCAGGCGCGGATCACCGAGGCCGGGTCGGGTACGTGCTCGAGCATTTCCAGGCAGGTGACCACGTCGAACTGGCCGGGCATTTCCGCCGCCATCGCTTCGGCGGTGATCTGCCGGTATTCCACCGGCACGCCGGATTCGAGCTGGTGCAGCCGCGCCACCGATAGCGGCGCCTCGCCCATGTCGATGCCGATCACCTCGGCGCCGCGCTGGGCCATGGCTTCGCTGAGGATGCCGCCGCCGCAGCCGATGTCGATGACCTTCTTGCCGGCCAGGCCGACGCGTTCGTCGATCCAGTTGACCCGCAGCGGGTTGATGTCGTGCAGGGGTTTGAACTCGCTTTCGCGGTCCCACCAGCGGTGGGCCAGGGCTTCGAATTTGGCGATTTCGGCGTGATCGACATTGCTCATGAGTATTTCCATCGAAACGAGAAAGAGGAGGGCGCGGCCGGGCGGACATGTTGCCAGCTTGACGGCGCCGATAGGCTCATCGACGTCGGCCCAATGTATGCCAGTTTGTCGCAGGTCGGCGTCAGCCGCCGCGGATGCGCGAGCCCCACTGCCGTGCAGTGGCGATGATGCGTTGTTCGTCCATGCGGGTCAGGCGTCCGTGGTCGAGCAGTGGCTTGCCGCCGACCCAGACGTGCTTCACGCAGTCGCGCCCGCAGGCGTAGATCAGTTGCGATACCGGATCGTAAACCGGCTGCTGGGCCAGGCCGTTCAGGTCGAAGACGACCAGGTCGGCGAACTTGCCGACCTCCAGCGAACCGCAGCAGGCGTCCAGCCCGAGGGCGCGCGCGCCGTTGAGCGTGGCCATGCGCAGCGCGCGGTGCGCGTCCAGGGCGGTGGCCGAACCGGCGACGGCCTTGGCCAGCAGCGCGGCGGTGCGGGTTTCGCCCAGCAGGTCGAGGTCGTTGTTGCTGGCCGCGCCATCGGTGCCGAGGGCGACGTTGACACCGGCCTGCCAGAGTTTCTCGACGGGGCAGAAACCGCTGGCCAGCTTGAGATTGGACTCCGGGCAGTGGATCACGCTGCTGTTGCTTTCCACCAGCAGCGCCAGATCCTCGTCGTTCACCTGAGTCATGTGCACGGCCTGGAAGCGCGGGCCGAGCAGGCCGAGGCGGGCGATGCGCGCCAGCGGCCGCTCGCCGGTCCGCTCGACGGCCTGCTGCACCTCGCCGGCGGTTTCGTGGACATGCATATGAATGCCGACGTCCAGCTGATCGGCGAGCATCAGGATGTTCGCCAGCTTGTCGTCGCTCACCGTATAGGGCGCGTGCGGGCCGAAAGCGACCTTCAGACGCGGGTGGTGGCGTAGGTCGTCGAACAGCTCTAGGCCGCGGCGAATGGCGTCGGCCGGGTCCGCCGCGCCGGGGATCGGGAAGTCGAGGATCGGCAGGCTGATCTGCGCGCGCACGCCCGCGTTGTGCATCACCTCGCTGGCGATCTTCGGGTAGAAGTACTGGTCGCAGAAGCAGGTGATGCCGCCCTTGAGCTGTTCGGCGATCGCCAGCTCGGTGCCCGCGCGGACGAAGTCCTCGTCGACCCAGCGGCCCTCGGCCGGCCAGATGTGCTGCTCCAGCCAGCTCTGCAGCGGCAGGTCGTCGGCGAAGCCACGGAACAGGCTCATGGCCGCGTGGCCGTGGGCGTTGATCAGTCCCGGCGCGAGCAGCATGCCGGGCAGCTCGCGGATTTCTGTCGCCGGCTGGCGTAGGGTCTCGGCGCGTGGCGCGATGAGCACGATGCGTCCGTCGCGGATGCCCAGGCCGTGGTCGCTGAGGACCACGCCCGCCGGCTCCACCGGAACCAGCCAGGACGGCAGCAGCAACAGGTCGAGGGGCGCGTCGGGCATGGGCTGGCGTTCCAGGTCAGGGGGCCGGACAGTGTATTGAAGCCGCACGGGGCTGGAAAGGCGAAGGCAGCGGTCGGTCGGCTCGCCCGCCACCGCGTCGCCCGCCACCGCCGTAGGCTTGTGCGTATAATTCGCCGCTTTTGTTCCGGTACGAGGTTGAGCATGCGCGAGCAATTGCTGGCGGCAGAGAAGGTCACGTCCATCGAATGGCGCGCGGGCGAGCTGCGTCTGCTCGACCAGCGCCGGCTGCCGCTGGAGGAAACCTGGCTCACCTTCGACTCGGCCGCCGGTGTCGCCGAGGCGATTCGCGGCATGCTCGTGCGGGGGGCGCCGGTGATCGGCATCGCCGCGGCCTACGGGCTGGTGCTCGGCGCGCGGGCGCGCCTGGCGCAGGGCGGCGACTGGCGCGCCGGGCTGGAGGCGGACTTCGCCGTGCTGAAGGGCGCCAGACCGACCGCGGTCAACCTGTCCTGGGCGCTGAACCGCCTGCGCGAACGGCTCGACAAGCTCAAGCACGGCGAAGACCCGCTGAAGGCGCTGGAAGCCGAAGCCATGGCCATCCACCTCAGCGACCGCGAGGCCAACCTGACCATGGCCCAGCTGGGCATGGAGCTGATTCGCAAGCAGCAGGGCAACCTGCAGACGCTGCTGACTCACTGCAACACCGGCGCGCTCGCCACCGGTGGCTTCGGTACCGCGCTCGGGGTGATTCGCGCGGCCTTCCTCGAGGGGCTGGTGGAGCGCGTCTACGTCGACGAAACCCGGCCCTGGCTGCAGGGCTCGCGCCTGACCGCTTGGGAGCTGGCCAGCGAAGGCATCCCGCTGAGCCTCGGCGTCGACTCCGCCGCCGCGCACCTGATGAAGACCAAGGGCATCACCTGGGTCATCGTCGGCGCCGACCGGATCACCGCCAACGGCGACGTGGCGAGCAAGATCGGCACCTATCAACTGGCCGTTTGTGCCATGCACCACGGCGTGCGCTTCATGGTCGTGGCGCCCAGCTCGAGCATCGACATGGCGCTGGAGAGCGGCGACGACATTCCCCTCGAGGAGCGCGACGGCGCAGAGCTGCTGGAGGTCGGCGGCGTGCGCGTCGCTGCCGGCGTCGAGGCGCTGAATCCGGTGTTCGATGTCACCCCGGCCGACCTGATCGACGCCATCGTCACCGAGAAGGGCGTGGTCGAACGCCCTGACGCGACGAAGATGGCCGCCCTGATGAGCCGCAAGCGCCTGCACTGAAAGGGCGCCTGCTCATCCATTCGACACGTCTCTAGGCGGCTTTCGAACGCCGCCTTGTGATAATATCCCGCGCTTATTCGCAGCACCTCGCAGACAAAAGGAACCAGGCTTCTCATGGGTGAACTGGCCAAAGAAATCCTCCCGGTCAATATCGAAGACGAGCTGAAACAGTCCTATCTCGACTACGCGATGAGTGTGATCGTCGGGCGTGCCCTGCCGGATGCGCGCGACGGCCTGAAGCCCGTGCATCGGCGCGTGCTGTTCGCCATGAGCGAACTGGGTAACGACTGGAACAAGCCGTACAAGAAATCCGCCCGTGTGGTCGGTGACGTGATCGGTAAGTATCACCCGCACGGCGACACCGCCGTGTACGACACCATCGTGCGCATGGCCCAGCCGTTCTCGCTGCGCTACCTGCTGGTCGACGGTCAGGGCAACTTCGGTTCGGTGGACGGCGACAACGCCGCGGCCATGCGATACACCGAAGTGCGCATGACCAAGCTGGCCCACGAACTGCTGGCCGACCTGCAGAAGGAAACCGTCGACTGGGTGCCGAACTACGACGGCACCGAGATGATCCCGGCGGTGATGCCGACCAAGATCCCCAACCTGCTGGTCAACGGCTCGTCGGGTATCGCCGTGGGCATGGCCACCAACATCCCGCCGCACAACCTCGGCGAAGTGATCGACGGCTGCCTGGCGCTGATGGACAACGCCGAGCTGACCGTCGACGAACTGATGCACTACATCCCCGGCCCGGACTTCCCCACCGCGGGGATCATCAACGGCCGTGCCGGCATCATCGAGGCCTACCGCACCGGTCGCGGGCGCATCTACATCCGCGCGCGCGCCGAGATCGAGGACATCGACAAGGCCGGTGGCCGCCAGCAGATCGTCATCCGCGAACTGCCGTACCAGCTGAACAAGGCGCGTCTGATCGAGAAGATCGCCGAGCTGGTCAAAGAGAAGAAGATCGAAGGCATCACCGAGCTGCGCGACGAGTCCGACAAGGACGGCATGCGCGTGGTCATCGAGCTGCGTCGCGGCGAAGTGCCGGAGGTGATCCTCAACAACCTCTACGCCCAGACCCAGCTGCAGAGCGTGTTCGGTATCAACGTGGTGGCGCTGGTCGACGGCCAGCCGCGCACGATGAACCTCAAGGACATGCTCGAGGTGTTCATCCGCCACCGCCGCGAAGTGGTGACCCGGCGTACCGTGTTCGAGCTGCGCAAGGCGCGCGAGCGCGGCCACATCCTCGAAGGCCAGGCGGTCGCGCTGTCCAACATCGACCCGGTGATCGAGCTGATCAAGGCATCGCCAACGCCTGGCGAAGCCAAGGAACGCCTGATCGCCCGCGCTTGGGAATCCAGCGCCGTCGAGGCGATGGTCGAGCGCGCCGGTGCCGATTCCTGCCGTCCGGACGATCTCGATCCGCAGTACGGCCTGCGCGACGGCAAGTACTACCTGTCGCCCGACCAGGCCCAGGCGATCCTCGATCTGCGCCTGCACCGCCTGACTGGCCTGGAGCACGAGAAGCTGCTGGCCGAGTACCAGGAAATCCTCACCCTGATCGGCGAGCTGATTCGCATCCTGACCAACCCCGTGCGCCTGATGGAAGTCATCCGCGAAGAGCTGGAAGGCGTCAAGGCCGAGTTCGGCGATAAGCGTCGCACCGAAATCGTCGCCTCGCAGGTCGACCTGACCATCGCCGACCTGATCACCGAAGAAGACCGCGTGGTGACCATCTCCCACGGCGGCTACGCCAAGTCCCAGCCGCTGCACGCCTACCAGGCGCAGCGCCGCGGTGGCCGCGGCAAGGCGGCCACCGGGGTCAAGGAAGAGGACTACGTCGAACACCTGCTGGTCGCCAACAGCCACGCCACGCTGTTGCTGTTCTCCAGCAAGGGCAAGGTCTACTGGATGAAGACCTACGAAATCCCCGAAGCCTCGCGCACCGCGCGTGGCCGGCCGCTGGTCAACCTGCTGCCGCTGAGCGAAGGCGAGCGCATCACCGCGATGCTGCAGGTCGACCTCGATGCGGTGCGTCAGCAACTGCCGGAAGGCGAAGACGCCGATGATGTCATCGAAGGCGTACTGGCCGAGCCGGAAGAGATCGAGGAAGTCGGCGAAGACGAAGACGGCGACGACGAAACCGCCGACGAGCCCACCGGCAGCTACATCTTCATGGCCACCGCCAACGGCACCGTGAAGAAGACCCCGCTGGTGCAGTTCAGCAAGCCGCGCAGCGTCGGCCTGATCGCCCTGAAGCTGGAAGAGGGCGACACCCTGATCGCCGCCGCCGTCACCGACGGTGCGCAGGACGTGATGATGTTCTCCGACGGCGGCAAGGTGATCCGCTTCAAGGAAAGCAAGGTGCGCATCATGGGCCGTAACGCCCGTGGCGTGCGCGGCATGCGCCTGCCGGAAGGCCAGCACATCATCTCCATGCTGATCCCCGAGCCCAACGCGCAGATTCTCACCGCCTCGGCGCGTGGCTACGGCAAACGCACCGCGATCGCCGAGTTCCCGCGCCGCGGACGTGGCGGCCAGGGCGTGATCGCCATGGTCAGCAACGAGCGCAACGGCATTCTGGTGGGCGCCATCCAGGTCCAGGAAGGCGAGGAGATCATGCTGATTTCCGACCAGGGCACGCTGGTGCGTACCCGCGTCTCCGAGGTGTCCTCGCTGGGCCGCAACACCCAGGGCGTGACCCTGATCAAACTCGCCAAGGACGAAACCCTGGTCGGTCTGGAGCGGGTGCAGGAGCCTTCGGTCGAGGAAGACCTCGAGGAAAACGAAGCGGCTCTGGCCGAGGACGTGCTCGACAAGGAGCTGCCCGTGGTCAGCGCCGAGCCGGACGAGGATGAACTGCTCGGTGGCGGCGGCGACGTGTCGCCGGACGTGGTCCCCGGTGACGGCGAAGACGAGTAACGTCGGCGGCGTTCCCGTGCAGGCAGGGGCCGGGCGGCGACGTCCGGGCTTCTGCCCGCAACGCGGGGTTCGAACGAGTGAAAGGGCCAAGCCCTGCTTTTTTGAGAGACATCAACGATGAGCAATCGCGCTTTCAACTTCTGCGCCGGCCCGGCCGCGCTTCCCGAGGCGGTACTGAAACGTGCCCAGGCCGAACTCCTCGACTGGAACGGCAAGGGCCTTTCGGTGATGGAGATGAGCCATCGCAGCGACGACTACACGACGATCGCGGTCAAGGCCGAGCAGGACCTTCGCGACCTGCTGTCGGTGCCGGCGAACTACAAGGTGCTGTTCCTCCAGGGCGGCGCCAGTCAGCAGTTCGCTGAAATCCCGCTGAACCTGTTGCCCGAAGGCGCTTCGGCCGACTACATCGACACCGGCATCTGGTCGCGCAAGGCCGTCGAAGAGGCGCGCCGCTACGGCAAGGTCAACATCGCCGCCAGCGCCAAGCCGTACGACTACTTCGCCATCCCGCCGCAGAGCGAATGGCAGCTGGATGCGAAGGCCGCCTACGTGCATTACGCCTCCAACGAGACCATCGGCGGCCTGGAATTCAACTGGATTCCCGAAACCGGCGACGTGCCGCTGGTGGTGGACATGTCCTCGGACATCCTCTCGCGCCCCCTCGACGTGTCGAAGTTCGGCCTGATCTACGCCGGCGCGCAGAAGAACATCGGTCCCAGCGGCCTGGTCGTGGTGATCGTTCGCGAAGACCTGCTCGGTCACGCGCGCAGCGTCTGCCCGACCATGCTCGACTACAAGATCGCGGCCGACAATGGCTCGATGTACAACACCCCGGCGACTTTCTCCTGGTACCTCTCCGGGCTGGTCTTCGAGTGGCTCAAGGAGCAGGGCGGGGTCGCCGCCATGGAACAGCGCAACCGCGCGAAGAAAGAACGTCTGTACGGCTTCATCGACGCCAGCGGCCTGTACAGCAACCCGATCACCGGTGAGGCGCGTTCGTGGATGAACGTGCCGTTCCGCCTCGCCGACGAGCGCCTGGACAAGGATTTCCTCGCCGGCGCCGATGCCCGCGGGCTGCTCAACCTCAAGGGGCACCGCTCGGTGGGCGGCATGCGCGCGTCCATCTACAACGCCCTCGGCCTGGACGCCATCGAGGCGTTGGTCGGCTACATGGCGGAGTTCGAGAAGGAGCGTGGCTGATGTCCGATGCGAACTCCGAGCTTGAGCTGAAGGCGCTGCGGGTACGCATCGACAAGCTCGACGAGAAGATCCTCGAGTTGATCAGCGACCGTGCGCGATGCGCCGAAGAGGTCGCCCGGGTCAAGATGGCCGCGCTGGCCGAAGGCGAGGTGCCGGTGTTCTACCGGCCCGAGCGCGAGGCGCAGGTGCTCAAGCGCGTGATGGAACGCAACAAGGGCCCGCTCAGCAACGAGGAGATGGCACGGCTGTTCCGTGAGGTCATGTCGTCCTGCCTGGCCCTGGAGAATCCGCTGAAGGTCGCCTACCTCGGCCCCGAGGGCACCTTCACCCAGGCCGCGGCGATCAAGCATTTCGGCAACGCGGTGATCAGCACGCCGATGGCGGCCATCGACGAGGTGTTCCGCGAGGTCGCCGCAGGTGCGGTCAATTTCGGCGTGGTGCCGGTGGAAAACTCCACCGAGGGCGCGGTTAACCACACGCTGGACAGCTTCCTCGAGCACGACATGGTGATCTGCGGTGAAGTCGAGCTGCGCATCCACCATCACCTGCTGGTCGGCGACAACACCAAGACCGACAACATCAGCCGCATCTATTCGCACGCCCAGTCCCTGGCGCAGTGCCGCAAGTGGCTCGATGCGCACTACCCGAACGTTGAGCGCGTGGCGGTTTCCAGCAACGCCGACGCCGCCAAGCGGGTCAAGGGCGAGTGGAGCTCGGCGGCCATCGCCGGCGACATGGCGGCCAGCCTCTACGGCCTGACCAAGCTGCAGGAGAAGATCGAGGACCGCCCGGACAACTCCACGCGCTTCCTCATCATCGGCAACCAGGAAGTCCCGCCGACCGGCGACGACAAGACCTCGGTGATCGTCTCCATGCGCAACAAGCCCGGCGCGCTGCACGAGCTGCTAGTGCCGTTCCACAGCAACGGCATCGACCTGACGCGCATCGAGACGCGCCCGTCGCGCAGCGGCAAGTGGACCTACGTGTTCTTCATCGACTTCGTCGGCCACCACAAGGACCCGCTGATCAAGGACCTGCTCGAGCGCCTCAGCCAGGAAGCGGTCGCGGTGAAAGTGCTGGGTTCCTACCCCAAGGCCGTGCTCTGAACGGCGCGCGGCACCTGGCGCGCCCGTGCGGAGTGGCGGCATGACGCTGGAAAGCACGCCGGCCGACCGCCACAGCCTGTTCGAGGATGCCCAGGCGTTGGTCAGCGGCACCCTGATGATCGCCCTGGCGATCAATCTCTATCGTGCCGCCGGCCTGCTCACCGGCGGCACCGCGGGGCTGGCGTTCCTCACCCAGTACACCGGCGTGGTCAGCTTCGGCGTGGCCTTTTTCGTGATCAACCTGCCGTTCTACTGGCTGGCGATCCGGCGCATGGGCTGGCCGTTCACGCTGCGTACCCTGACGTCGGTGACCCTGGTCTCGCTGTTCGCCGACCTGACCCCGCGACTGATCGGTTTCCAGGCGCTCAACCCGCTGTATGCCAGTATTCTGGGCGGCATCCTGATGGGCATCGGCCTGCTGATCCTGTTCCGCCACCGGGCAAGCCTGGGCGGCGTGAACATCGCGGTGCTCTATCTCCAGGATCATTTCGGCTGGCGCGCCGGCAAGGTGCAGATGGTCATCGATTGCCTGATCCTGCTGGTGGCGCTGTTCGTCGTCGATCTGCACGCCATCGCGCTGTCGATCGTCGGCGCGGTGGTACTGAACATGGTGCTGGCGGTCAATCACCGGCCAGGCCGCTATTCGGCAATCAGTTGACCGGCGCGCGGCGCCGCTTGAACAGAGGTTCGCATGAGTTGTGATTTCCTTCGTCTGGCCCAGCCCGGCGTGCAGAAGCTGTCCCCCTACGTGCCGGGCAAACCGGTCGACGAGCTGGCGCGCGAGCTTGGCCTGGAGCCGGCGAGCATCGTCAAGCTGGCCAGCAACGAGAATCCGTTGGGCCCCTGCGAAAAAGCGCTGGCGGCGATCCGCGCCGAACTGGCCGAACTGACCCGCTACCCCGACGGCAACGGCTTCGAGCTGAAGCACAAGCTCGCCGAACGCTGCCGGGTGACGGCCGCGCAGGTGACCCTGGGCAACGGCTCCAACGACATCCTCGAACTGGTCGCGCGTGCCTACCTGGCGCCGGGCCTGAACGCGGTGTTCAGCCAGCACGCGTTCGCCGTCTACCCGATCGTCACCCAGGCCGTCGGCGCCGAAGGCCGCTCGGTCGCGGCGAGGCACTGGGGCCACGATCTGCCGGCGATGCTCGCGGCGATCGACGAGAACACCCGCGTGGTGTTCATCGCCAACCCGAACAACCCGACCGGTACCTGGTTCGGCCCGGCGGCGCTGGCCGATTTCCTTGCCCAGGTGCCCGAGCGGGTGCTGGTGGTGCTGGACGAGGCCTACATCGAGTACGCCGAGGGCGACGAGCTGCCCGACGGCCTCGATTACCTGGCGCAGTATCCCAACCTGCTGGTCTCGCGGACCTTCTCCAAGGCTTACGGCCTGGCCGCGTTGCGCGTCGGTTACGGGTTGTCGTCGACGCAGATCGCCGACGTGCTGAACCGCGTGCGCCAGCCCTTCAACGTCAACAGCCTGGCCCTGAGCGCCGCCTGCGCCGCGCTCGACGACGCCGAATACCTGCAGCGCAGCCGCGAGCTGAACGATGCCGGCATGCAGCAGCTCGAGCATGGCTTCCGCGCGCTGGACCTGCAGTGGATCGCGTCGAAGGCCAACTTCATCGCCGTCGATCTCGGCCGCGATGCGGCGCCGGTCTACCAAGCGCTGCTGCGCGAAGGCGTGATCGTGCGGCCGGTCGGCGCCTACGGCATGCCCAATCACCTGCGCATCTCCATCGGCCTGGCCGAAGAGAACGCCCGTTGCCTGGATGCGCTGGGACGGATTCTCGCCCGTGGCTGATATGACGCCGCTGCCACAGGCCGGGCGCGCGCTCGGCCGCCTGGTGGTGGTCGGGCTCGGCCTGATCGGCGGCTCGTTCGCCAAGGGCCTGCGCGAGAAAGGCCTGTTCGGCGAAGTGGTGGGATTCGACCTCGATCCGCAATCGCGCCGCCTGGCGGTGGAGCAGGGCGTGGTCGATCGCTGCGAGACCGACCTGGCCGCCGCCTGCCGCGCCGCCGATGTGATCCAGTTGGCCGTGCCGATCCTGGCGATGGAAAAAGTCCTCGGCGAACTGGCCCGGCTCGACCTCGGCAACGCCGTGCTCACCGATGTCGGCAGCGCCAAGGGCAACGTGGTGCGTGCCGCCGTCGAGGCCTTCGGCGACATGCCGGCGCGCTTCGTCCCCGGCCATCCGATCGCCGGCTCCGAGCGCAGCGGCGTCGAAGCGGCCGACGGCGCGCTGTTCCGCCGCCACAAGGTGATCCTCACGCCGCTGGCCTCCACCGACGGCGAGGCCCTGGCGCTGGTCGACCGGCTCTGGCGCGAACTGGGCGCGGACGTCGAACACATGGACGTCGAACACCACGATCAGGTGCTCGCCGCCACCAGCCACCTGCCGCATCTGCTGGCCTTCGGCTTGGTGGACTCGCTGGCCAAACGCAGCGAGAACCTGGAAATCTTCCGCTACGCCGCCGGTGGTTTTCGCGATTTCACCCGCATCGCCGGCAGCGATCCGGTGATGTGGCACGACATCTTCCTCGCCAACCGCGACGCCGTGCTGCGTACGCTCGACGCCTTCCGTGGCGATCTCGACGCCTTGCGCGAGGCGATCGACAGTGGCGACGGCCATCAGTTGCTCGGCGTGTTCACTCGCGCCCGCGTCGCCCGCGAGCATTTCGGCAAGATTCTCGCCCGGCGTGCCTACGTCGATTCGGTGCAGGCCAACGGCGACCTCGTATTCCTCGCCCAACCCGGCGGGCGCGTCAGCGGCAGCATTCGGGTGCCGGGCGACAAGTCGATTTCCCACCGTTCGATCGTGCTCGGCTCGCTGGCCGAAGGCACCACCGAGATCGACGGTTTCCTCGAAGGCGAGGACGCCCTGGCGACGTTGCAGGCGTTCCGCGACATGGGCGTGGTGATCGAGGGGCCGCACCACGGCCGCGTGACCATCCATGGCGTCGGGCTGCACGGCCTGAAGGCGCCGCCGGGGCCGCTGTATCTGGGCAATTCCGGCACGTCGATGCGCCTGCTCAGCGGGCTGCTGGCGGCGCAGCCGTTCGACAGCGTGCTGACCGGCGACGAGTCGCTGTCGAAGCGTCCGATGGGGCGCATCGCCGAACCGTTACGCCAGATGGGCGCGCAGGTCGAGACCGCCGCCGATGGTCGTCCGCCGCTGAGCATTCGTGGCGGCCAACGCCTGCAAGGGCTGAATTATGCGATGCCGATGGCCAGCGCCCAGGTCAAATCCTGCCTGCTGCTCGCCGGTCTGTACGCCCCGGGAAACACCTCGGTGACCGAGCCGGCGCCGACCCGCGACCACACCGAGCGCATGTTGCGTGGCTTCGGTTATCCGCTGACGGTGGATGGCGCCACGGTGACCATCGCGCCCGGCCACAGGCTGCAGGCCTGCGCCATCGAAGTGCCGGCGGACATTTCCTCGGCGGCGTTCTTCCTGGTCGCCGCCAGCATCGCCGAAGGCTCGGAAGTGCTGCTGCGGCACGTCGGCGTCAATCCGACGCGCACCGGCGTGATCGACATCCTGCGGCTGATGGGCGCGGATATCACTCTGGAGAATCCGCGTGACGTCGGCGGCGAACCGGTGGCGGACATCCGCGTGCGCGCCGCGCGCCTGCAGGGCATCGAGATTCCACGGCACCTGGTGCCACTGGCCATCGACGAGTTCCCGGTGCTGTTCATCGCCGCCGCGGTGGCGTTTGGACGCACCGTACTGCGTGGCGCCGAGGAGCTTCGGGTCAAGGAGTCCGACCGGATCCAGGTCATGGCCGATGGCTTGCTCGCCCTCGGCGTGAAGGCCGAGGCGACGGCCGATGGCATCGTCATCGAGGGTGGCACCCTGGGCGGCGGCGAGGTCTACAGCCATGGCGATCATCGCATCGCGATGGCCTTCAGCGTGGCCGCATTGCGCGCCAGCGCGCCGATCCGCATCCACGACTGCGCCAATGTGGCGACATCTTTCCCCAACTTCCTCGCCCTGGCGGCGGAAGTCGGCATCCGAGTAAGCGAAGAGGGCGCATCATGAACACCCAGGCACCAGTCATAGCCATCGATGGACCGGGCGGTTCGGGCAAGGGCACCATCGCCGGCCTGCTGGCTCGGCATCTCGGCTGGAATCTGCTGGATTCCGGCGCGCTCTATCGCCTGCTGGCGTTCGCCGCGCGCAACCACGGCGTCGATCTGACCAACGAGGAAGCGCTCAAGGTGCTGGCCGCGCACCTCGACGTGCAGTTCGCCGTCGCCGCGCCGGGGCAGGAGCAGCACATCATTCTCGAAGGCGAGGAAGTCACCCAGGCGATCCGCAACGAGCAGATCGGCGCCGCCGCATCGCAGGTCGCCGCGCTGCCGGCGGTGCGCGATGCGCTGCTGCAGCGCCAGCGTGCGTTTCAGGAGAATCCGGGGCTGGTGGCGGACGGCCGGGACATGGGAACGGTGGTGTTTCCGGACGCGCCGCTGAAGATATTCCTCACCGCCAGCGTCGAGGAACGTGCCCGCCGCCGGTACATGCAGTTGAAGGCCAAGGGTGATGATGTTAGTCTTGCGAGTCTTCTTGATGAGATCCGTGAGCGCGACGAACGCGATACCCAACGAGCGGTAGCGCCTCTGAAGCCGGCGCATGATGCGATCATGCTGGATTCCACGGTGCTTTCCATCGAGCAGGTGCTTGAAAAGATTCTCAGCGAAGTCGCCAGGCGCGATCTCGCCGAGTAACCAGGCTGCAGCAGCCGTCCGCGAAAGCGCCGGCACTGTAGGCCCGACAAGGAGGCGTGCGGGAGACCAGTCCTAGTCCCGCAGGCCTCTTTTTACATGAACGTATCCCACGTTGTCTGGAATGTGGCAGATGGGCGTTTTCTCCGCCCTTGAACCAACAGGAATCAACATGAGCGAAAGCTTTGCAGAACTTTTTGAAGAAAGCCTGAAGTCCCTCGACATGCAGCCGGGCGCCATCATCACCGGCATCGTGGTCGACATCGATGGTGACTGGGTCACTGTCCATGCCGGTCTGAAATCCGAGGGCGTCATCCCGGTCGAGCAGTTCTACAACGAACAGGGCGAGCTGACCATCAGCGTGGGTGACGAAGTTCACGTTGCGCTGGACGCGGTTGAAGACGGCTTCGGTGAAACCAAGCTGTCCCGCGAAAAAGCCAAGCGTGCAGAGTGCTGGATCGTTCTGGAAGCGGCTTTCGCAGCGGAAGAAGTTGTCAAGGGCGTCATCAACGGCAAGGTCAAAGGCGGTTTCACCGTCGACGTCAACGGTATCCGTGCGTTCCTGCCAGGCTCCCTGGTGGATGTCCGCCCTGTGCGCGACACCACTCACCTCGAAGGCAAGGAACTCGAGTTCAAGGTCATCAAGCTCGACCAGAAGCGCAACAACGTTGTCGTTTCCCGTCGCAGTGTCCTGGAAGCCGAGAACAGCGCTGAGCGTGAAGCTCTGCTGGAATCCCTGCAGGAAGGTCAGCAAGTCAAAGGTATCGTCAAGAACCTCACCGACTACGGCGCATTCGTCGACCTCGGTGGCGTGGACGGCCTGCTGCACATCACCGACATGGCTTGGAAACGCATCAAGCACCCGTCGGAGATCGTCAACGTTGGCGACGAGATCGACGTCAAGGTTCTCAAGTTCGACCGCGAGCGCAACCGCGTATCGCTGGGCCTGAAGCAACTGGGCGAAGACCCATGGGTTGCCATCAAAGCCCGTTACCCGGAAGGCACCCGTGTCACCGCCAAGGTCACCAACCTCACCGACTACGGCTGCTTCGCCGAGCTGGAAGAGGGCGTGGAAGGCCTGGTGCACGTTTCCGAGATGGATTGGACCAACAAGAACATCCACCCGTCCAAAGTCGTTCAGGTTGGCGACGAAGTGGAAGTTCAGGTTCTCGACATCGACGAAGAGCGTCGTCGTATCTCCCTGGGTATCAAGCAGTGCAAATCCAACCCGTGGGAAGATTTCTCGAGCCGCTTCAACAAGGGCGACAAGATCTCCGGCACCATCAAGTCGATCACCGATTTCGGTATTTTCATCGGCTTGGAAGGCGGCATCGACGGTCTGGTTCACCTGTCCGACATTTCTTGGAACGAAGTCGGTGAAGAAGCCGTTCGCCGCTTCAAGAAGGGCGACGAGCTCGACACCGTCATCCTCTCGGTCGATCCGGAGCGCGAGCGCATCTCCCTGGGCATCAAGCAGCTGGAGGACGATCCGTTCTCCAACTACGCGTCGCTCAATGAGAAAGGCACCATCGTTCGCGGCACCGTGAAAGAAGTTGACGCCAAAGGCGCCATCATCGATCTGGGCAACGATATCGAAGCGACCCTGAAAGCCTCCGAAATCAGCCGCGACCGCATCGAAGATGCGCGCAACGTGCTGAAAGAAGGCGACGAAGTCGAGGCCAAGATCATCAGCATCGACCGTAAGAGCCGCGTAATCAGCCTCTCCATCAAGTCCAAAGACGTCGAAGACGAAAAAGACGCGATGAAAGAGCTGCGTACCAAGCAGGAAACCGAGAGCACCGGTCCGACCACCATTGGTGATCTGATCCGCGCTCAGATGGAAAGCCAGAACTGAGTTCTAGCGATCCAGAGAAAAAGGGCGACTTCGGTCGCCCTTTTTTGTGCCTGCGATAAACCACTGCGATCCGGCGGACGGCAATTCAGAAGCTGTAGGCGTAGGTCAGGCTGACGGCATGGTCACGGCTCCTGTCGGAAAACTGGCCGGCGTAGTTGGCCGAAAGACGGCTGCGTGCCGAGATCGCCATGTCCACGCCGGCACCGACCAGCGCTGCGTACCTCGCCATGGGCGCGCCCTCCACCTTGAAGCTGTCCCCGCCCAGGGCGAAGCGCATGCTGGGCATCGCCCTGGGCGTTGCCGAAGGCATGCTGCCAGCCGACGGAGCCGCGAACGATCAGGTCCGCCTCCTGCCCAGATCGATGTGCTCCGCTGCGCGCAGGCCAATGGTGGATTGGGTGATGGACTGGTCGCCATCCGAACGCAGGCTCGCGTCGCCGCCTTTCTCCGTGACGTGTCGCTCTTTTAGCGGCTGTGACTGAGACCGACGAAGGGCTCCAGCGCCACCATTTCTGTATCGATCACGTAGCTCAGTTCGCCGAACACCTACGCGGTGCGGGCGTCGTAGCCAGCCTTGGCGCGCTCCGAGATGCCGCTGAGGGCGACATCGCGACGGCTGTCGATCTCGTGCATCGCGTAGGCAGCGCCGAAGCGTGCATTGAAACTGCCTTCGCGGCAGGATGAGTGGGCCGCCAGGTGATAGGTGTCGACGTCGCTCTTCGAGGCGCGGGCGCTGGCGTCCAGCGTGGTTTCGGTATAGCGGGCAGCGACGCCGATGCGCGAATGTTCGTCGAGCTCCTGATCGAAGACGAACAGGATGCCGGAGCTGCGCCGTTCGAGTTCGGCGGTATTGCAGTCGCCCTAGAGTTTGCCGCGACTCGCCAGCGTCCGGCCCCACAGGCTGTCGTCGCCGCTTGCTGGTCGCACCTCAAACCCCAGAGCAGGAATCCTCATCGATCCAGCTTTTGCTGCTCCTTTTTCGAACACAGATGCCGTCGACGAACTGACAAGTTGCCACTTCTTTCAACCCGTCGATACGGTTAATGCCTTTCGATCGCGAAAAGACCTGTGGCCTTTATGGATAGCGAGCAGCGCCGCGTTATCGATGAGCGAATGGTACAGGGTGGATGGAGTTCAACGCGGGCCTGATTCCAGCAGCGAATACGAGCGGCTTGGCGCCCCCAAATTCGTATGAAAGGCCGCCGGAATGCGGGCCCCCCTTCGCTCCACGCCCCTGCGGATGGCCTGGCAGGCCGAAAGGGTGAAATTCTTTTCGAATCATCGAGCTAGACGCCTTTTCAGGCTGTTCAAAGTCTGTTCAGCGTGCTAAAACCGAAACTCCCGTAATGATCTAGCCGCTTGAAAAAGAAGGGAAAACCATGACCAAGTCGGAGTTGATCGAGCGAATCGTCACTCACCAGGGTCAGCTTTCATCCAAGGATGTCGAGCTGGCGATCAAGACCATGCTGGAACAAATGTCCCAGGCGCTGGCCACTGGCGACCGCATCGAGATCCGCGGCTTCGGCAGCTTCTCCCTCCACTACCGCGCCCCCCGCGTCGGCCGCAACCCAAAAACCGGCCAGTCGGTTACTCTGGACGGAAAGTTCGTCCCGCATTTCAAGCCAGGGAAAGAGCTGCGCGATAGGGTGAATGAGGATGAGTGACTTCATCCGTGCGGTAGCGTGCATGGCCGTTCCTCCTTCATGACCTTCGCGCCTCGCGAAGAATTTTCTCCCAAGTAACGGTTCCACCCGCCCTATCTACTCCGCAATAGCCCTGATCGTTGTTTGCGCTACAGGGCGCGCTGGCACTAGCCTACCGACTCGCCGAACAGCTTCTCCCGCAATAGAGCCAGCACGTGAACACGGCTGTTACGGTTCCCCCCTATGCTCAGATTTTGATAGGCTGCATCCGCCGGAACAGGCCACGTTGACGTTGCCGTATCGGGGCTGGGGTAAATCTGGAAAAGCAAGTTGTTCGATTTATTTCGTCTGCAACCCATGAGTGAGTCGCCCTAAGGAATTGACCACTTTTCCGGCGTCACAGATCAAAGCCTAAGCCGAACCAAACCGGTAAATTGGGAAAACCCACGGTATGGGTTTCCGGCAATTATGTGGACAAGCGCGTTAAAGGACTGCCATGAGTCATCTCGACATCCTCCATTGTAGTGCCCGACAGGGTTTGGATTGTTCGTGTGGCCAGTCGCCAGTAAATGATGAGTGCACTAGCGTGCTGATCGACGGCGGCTTGATCAATGGGCGGAAACCCTCACTCGAGGGCCTCATGGGAACCACATTTCCATTGAGTTCATGCTGGCCAGCTCCTGGTTCTGAAGTTGGAAGCGACAAAGCTCTGCAGGTTGCGAGAAGCGCATAGCAGAGCAGACCAACTTCCCAATCCCAAATCACCCATCTTTGCGATTGGCCCTTAGCCAGTTGCTTCAATGGAATTACCCTTCCGATGCTGAACAACCCGACTGTATCGCCCCGGCGAGACGATGAGATCGATATTATTGAACTGATTCGTGCGCTATGGCAGCGCAAGTTTCTAATTGCTGGCATCACGTTCGCGGCAACCCTTATCGCACTGGCCTACGCCCTGATGGCCACTCCCTATTACCAGACCCAGACAACACTGCGGCCCGTTTCGGCCAAGGACCTGGACGAGCTGAACAGTTCGGGACTGTACAAGCTGTCTCCGGAAGAGGCGCTAAAACGGGTAGGCGCCGGCATTGACTCCTATGAGTACCGTCTGGAGTTTTTTCGCAAGAACCAGGAACTGTTCGACTCAGAAGCGCCACAAGGTGGGGAAACGCTGGAGCAAGCATTCAGTCGGGTGAACGAGGACATGAAGACCCTACGGCCTGATCCTAAGCGAAGCGAGGGCAGCTTTCCGTTCGTGGGACTTTCCTACATATACCCCGCCAATATAAAAGGCCCGGAAATAACAAACGGCCTGATCGAATATGTAATCGGCAGGGAGCGAGTCGCGATCGCCCAAGATGTTGAAGTCATCGTTCAGAACCGTCTCACCAAACTCGAGCAGACGATGGCCGCGGAGCGTTCCAGTTATCAGGCTAGCAAGGAAGCGAGGATTGCCGCGCTTACCGAAGCCGATGATCTCAAGCGTGCGAAGTTGAATGACGAACTCAAGGCATTGCGCAAGCAGTTGCGTACCCGGAGGGAGGACCGCATCGCTCAGCTGAACGAGGCAATCCTGATAGCCAGATCCCTGAACATTATCAAGCCGGCCACGCCCTCATCCCTGGGCAATGCGGAGCAGCCTGCGGCCGGCTCCCAGGGGAATGTCATTCGTACCGAAGTGAACAATCAGCAAATACCACTGTACTTCATGGGTACCAACGCGCTGGAGGCGGAAAAGGCTGCGCTGCAAAAACGCGGTTCGGATGATTTTACCGAGCCACGTGTTGGCCAGATAGAGAAAGAACTGCAGCTGCTGAACCAGAACCGAGAAATCGAGCTGTTAAAGCAGCGTGGTGAAGAGGATCTCTTCATTGGCGCCTATGCCGACTGGCACAAAGAAGCTGCTAGGCTGAAAAATCTAAATCTCAACCTTGCCAATATCTCTCTCGTCAATATCGATCAGTACGCCGGGGCGCCCTATTCGCCAGTAAAACCGAAGAAGGCGTTGGTTATGTTGTTGGGTATAGCGTTAGGTGGGTTTCTAGGTATCTTTGTGGCCCTTATTAAAATAACGATTCTCCGCTCTTCGCGGCGAATCTAAGCAATTGTAGGTCCGGTGTATGAAAGTCTTTAAGCTCATTCTAGTTTTCCGTTAAAGATTTGTATGGAGACAAGTGGTGAATATCGATGATGGAGATCCATTGTGGAGCCATTCTGTTGAAAGCATGCAAGTCTATATTGTAAATAGCCTAGGCTGATCTGAAAGATAATTAACTACGGAAAAATTATGGACGCCATTTTAGTCAGTGTAATTATACCGTTCTTTAAGTACAGAAAGTGGCTGGAAGAAGCCATTATTTCAGTTTTAGGGCAGACGCATAAAAATATAGAAGTAATAGTGGTCAATGATGGCTCTCCGGAAAACATTGATGATTTAAAGAAAAAATATCTGGGTAGAGTGCGCTTCTACGAGAAAAAAACGGTGGCGCTGCAAGCGCGAGAAATTATGGACTAAGCACCGCTGAAGGCCAATATATAGCGTTCCTCGATTCGGATGACATATTTGCCGTAGATAAAATAGAAAGGCAGCTAAAATATATGCTTGAAACAGGCGTGGCTTGGAGTCAGCATTCCTATTACAAACGCTATGATTGTGGGAAAAAAGTCCTTGTTGATACAAGTCGATATAACGGGGACGTATATCGAAGCACTTTTACCTCTTTTCGCGTTCAAACGTCTACGGTAATGGTGATTCGCCAAGCCTTGATTCGGGATGGGATAAGGTTTCCTGAAAACTTCAAGAATGGTCAAGATGGTGAGTTTTACAAAGCACTGGCAGCAAAAAATCCGCTTGGCTACGTACCTAATGCATATTCGGATTTCAGAATTCGAGGTGCCAATGTCGGATTTAACCCGGAAGTACTATTAAGAAATAAGTCTCAGATATGGAAAGAGCTTGAAAAAACTGATCATTATCCAAGAGAAGTAGATGTTTCAATTAGACTGTGCCATCTTTTAGGTCATAAGGCTTATTGCGTGCATTCCTATATCGTTAACAATTTTGCCTTCCTAAGGCCGTATAGGAAAATGATAGCTTTTTTATTGTATCTGTCACCATTTATATCTTTAAAAATAGTACATAAATTCGATGGAAAGCCATGAAGTATTCATGTGGTTCTGTGCTGGTGCCTACAGTAAGCGTTACAGCTTCGTCATTTTTCGATAGCGTGAGGTTGATTGTGCAGAGTTTCTGCCGGAACTCCATTTTAGCAGAATATTTACAAGTCGAGTGATTGAGGTGAGTAGCAGAAAGGCATTGTTCCCACTTATCGTAATTATGTCATACTTATTTTTTACATTAGGCATTTATCTGTTTGGTCCTGTTTCATTTGCGAGACACAATCAAGATCTGGTCACTAGCTTACTTCTTTTATATTTTACTTCATTTTGTATTGGTTATGTTCTGGCGATCTATTTTAATGCCTCAAAATTCAGGTTTTTGCTTGACGCGTCGGAGGAAAGGCGTATACCTGGATGGCTGTTGATATTTTCGTTTGGATATGTGTCGTTAAGCCTGTACGCGTATGTTCCTGAGTTTTCGTTTGCTGACTATTTCTATATGTTGAAGTACTCTGTGGCTGATCCGCTCGCCGTCTATCAAAAATCTCTTTACTATGTAAAAAGTTCGCCATCGGTTCATTTTTTGGTTGTTCTTTTTCCTCTTTATTTCTTCGTTTTGGTCAGCTTCATTTATAAATTTGATAGGCTGTCATATGTATTCAAATCTCTCTTGATTGCTGTGATTGCGTTGGAGCTATCTCGCTGGATACTTATGGGGCGAAATAAAGGTATTTTCGATATCTTCTTTGTGATTCTTACGGTTTTGGTCATAAAACGAAGTCGAAGTGATCTATTTAAAGGTCGGGATTCTTCTTTTTTAAAGGTCAGCAAGAAAAAAATATACCTTGGGTTCTTGGCGGCTTTAGCTTTTTTTGTAGTGCTAAATTATTTTTCGCATAGTATATCGGCGAGGAAAGTCAATTTTGAAAATTATGCCGGATATAGTGATAACCTCCTGATAAATATTGTGCCTGGCTTTCTAGAGCCTCTGCTGGTTAATCTCACCGACTATTTAGCACAGGGATACAACGCTCTTTCCTACGTTTTTGATATGGATTGGCGTCCACTTTATGGTTTGGGTCACTCCCCTATACTGATGGCTAATGTAGATGGGGTGTCAGGGAGTCTGTTCCAGGACACCTATCAGTACCGCATGTCGCGATTCGATATTGATCCCTATGTGAACTGGCATACCGCTTTTGTATGGATTGCAAATGATGTCCATTGGTTTGGCGTAATTTTCTTTATGTTGGCTTTTGGTTACTATTTTTGCTGGGTTTATCTGCGTTCAGTAATCTATCGCGACAGGTTTGCCCATTGCATGCTAGCACTTTTAATGATTTCGATATTTTATCTGCCCGCAAATGCCCAGATATTCACCCAAACAGGAACTACCTTTGCTTTTTGGGTTTTCTTTTCCATCTTGGCTTTTTATAGATTAAAGGAGTGGGTGCGAGGTGACTAAATTGTGCATTTTGGTTTCTACCTACCATCCCTTCCATTCCGCCAACTCTCGGTGTATCGCCAATATTGTTGAGAATATTGGCGATGGATACGAGATAACCGTCATTGCTAGCGACCTTTCTGGCGTCGAGCCCTATGTTGTTAATGGGGTGGCTGTTGTGCCAAACCCAGAAAAAAGCAAGCTTGGAATGGTTGCGAGGGTGTCTGCTTTTAAACGGCGGGCATGCAATCAAAATAGCATGGATATAAAAAAGAAAAATTATTTTCTTAGGGCGTTAAAATCTCTAAAAAGCGTGCAGGATATTGTGATTCCAGTATGTTTCCCAATTGAAAGTCTTGCGGCTGCGTTTGAATATAAAAAGCTATTTGGCGTAAAGGTCATACCATATTTGCTGGATGTTGTTTCCACAAGTGCTACCGCTCACACGTTAGACTTTCTCAAAAGCGTGAAGTTTAATAGAAATGTCGAGTTTGAGCGTTCCATTCCGTCGAAAGCAGATGCTGTTATAGTGAATGAGTCTTGGTGTCAGCATTTTAAAGAGTTGAATGGAGATTATAAGAATATTTTCTTGTTAGGCCATCCTCTCGTTGCCGATGTTAGGAAGGGCGTTGAGTCCGGTGCTGTAAAGAAAGGTGTGTTGTTTTATGGCGGGGCGCTGGGTAAGAAGGTTCGTAGTCCCGATTATTTTTTGAGCGTAATGGATGAGCTCTTGTATAGAAACAGACATTTGATGGTGCAGATATGCCACCGGGGTGATTGTGGAAAGTCCGTTTCTGCTCTGCAGGAAAGGCATCCCGGCTTTTCAAATTTTGGTTCTATAAAGAGCGATCTGGCTACAGCTCTCATGCTTCAGGCCGAATTTCTAGTGCTGATAGGAAACAACAATACTTCGCAGCTTCAAAGTAAGGTCTTTGAATACGTTTCTGTTGGGGCTCCTATAATATTCTTTTGTAAAGAGCATTCAGATCCGTTGCTCGACGTGTTAGCTGCTTACCCGAACGCTTTGGTTGTTTTCGAAGATGAACATGTCTCCACTGTCGTGGAGAAGGTCGAGGATTTTATTGTGCATAGCAGTTCGAATGTTCGCTTGCCCTATGAGAAGGTTTCAGAGATTTATCATGAGCATACGGTCAAATATATTTCAGCTGAGTTTTCTTCCTTGTTGGCGGCTTGGGTTGAGACTGTTTAGCTCTTTTTTATTTTGTATTTAGGCTCTATGGCAGAGCGAGGTTTATGTTGTGAGAATTCTTCTGCTATCGCAGTACTTTTGGCCTGAGAATTTTATTATTAATGATGTTGTTAGGAACTTGGTTGCGCAGGGGCATGAGGTAGTTGTCGCTACAGGGAAGCCAAACTATCCAGACGGAAAAGTCTTTCCTGGTTATCGAGTGGGCGGGATTCAGCGAGATTTTTTTTCGGCAACCGTGGAAGTCTTCCGTATTCCAATATGGCCTCGGGGTAAAGGGGGGGCTAGAAATTTGATTTTGAATTATATTTCATTTGCCTTCTCCGGGCTTATTTTTTTTCCATGGTTACTAAGAAAACGTGAGTTCGACACGATTTTTATTTTCGCTCCCTCACCTATTACTCAGGCGGTGCCAGGCATATTTCTAAAATGGCTGAAAAAGGCCCGCCTGGTCTTATGGATTCAGGATCTGTGGCCGGAGAGTTTGGCTGCTACCAAGTTCATCACTCACCCATACCTTCTCAAACTGGTGGGTTGTATCGTCAAGTGGGTTTATGAGAAGTCGGATATTTTGTTGGTTCAGTCGCTGGCTTTCGTTGAGCCCGTAGCACGTTATGCGCGCGTTGAGAAGATTATCTATTATCCTAATTCGATAGATGTGAAATCATTTTCGGGAGTTAAAGATATTCCCCTAGAGTTAGCCAATGAGCTAGAACGACATTTCTGCGTGGTATTTGCAGGTAACCTAGGTACGGCACAGGCTGTAGAAACGTTAGTTGAGGTCGCTATACAACTAAAGTCTGATCCAGACGTCCGTCTGGTGCTTGTTGGCAGTGGAAGCAAGCTCGCTTGGTTGCAAGAACAAAAGCGGGTTCATCGCTTGGATAACTTGATATTGCCTGGTTTTTTTTCAATGGACTCGATGCCGCAGATCTTCGAACGTGCTGCTTTGCTTCTGGTGTCGCTCAAGGACGAGGAGGTCTTCGCCCAGACAATACCAAGTAAAATCCAGGCTTATCTTTCGGCGGGTCGCCCGATTATTGCTTCACTTAATGGCGAGGGCGCACGGATAATTAGGGAGGCAGGGGCGGGGGACTCCTGTGAGCCTGAGAATCCCACCGCTTTAGCAACATTGATCTGCTCTATGAAAAATCGATCTTCTGCCGAGCGGTATACTATGGGACTAGCCGGTAAGGCGTACTTCTACGAACATTTCGAGATGACCAGTCAGGTGGCACGCTTAGTCAAAATTCTTGAAACTCATGATAAAGGACAACATTGATGCGCATATTGGTGCTTGGCGTGACCGGGATGCTAGGCAATGCTGTGTATAAAGCTTTTGATGACGATCCGGCGCATGAGCTTTGGGGTACGATGCGTCGCGCCGGAAAGCTTCGACATTTCACAGAGCGAAGCAAAGAGCACCTATTAAGCGGGGTCGAGGTACTCGATCACGACGGATTGGTTAGGGTGCTGGAATATGTCCGTCCTGATGTTGTGATCAATTGCGTCGGTTTGATCAAGCAATTAGGTGACGCCAAAGACCCTCTTTCAGTCTTGCCTATCAACGCCATGCTTCCACATCGCTTGGCGAAACTCTGTGGATTGATGGGCGCTCGGTTGATCCATGTGAGCACGGATTGTGTATTTTCCGGGCGCAAGGGCATGTATACCGAAGATGATCTTTCGGACGCGGAGGATCTCTATGGAAAGTCAAAGTTCATTGGCGAGCTGCACGAGGTGCCTCACGCCGTTACGCTGCGTACGTCCATCATCGGCCATGAGCTCGATACCCACCTCTCACTAATTGACTGGTTCCTCGCCCAAAAGGGTTCGGTTAAGGGTTACGCAAAGGCCATATTTTCCGGTTTGCCTACGGTAGAATTGGCCCGGGTGATGAAGGACTATGTAGTACCAAATTCTGACCTGCATGGCCTCTATCATGTGTCGGCAGAGCCAATCGACAAGCTGGCGCTGTTAAGGCTGGTGGCGGAAGCCTACGGACACAAGATCGAGATAGTCCCGGATGAACAGATCCACATAGATCGCTCACTGGATTCCTCTCGCTTTCGTAAGGAGGCTGGTTACCAACCTCCCGCCTGGCCGGAATTGGTCAAAATGATGCGTGATCAGCGTTAATTTTTTTCCTGAAGGTATGTGCCTTTTATGTTCAATGACAAGGTTCTAATGATTACGGGCGGCACGGGTTCGTTCGGAAATACTGTGCTGAAGCGATTCCTTGATACCAATGTCAGGGAAATAAGGGTTTTCAGTCGGGATGAAAAGAAGCAAGAGGACATGCGTATCGCCTTGGCGAACGATAAACTCAAGTTCTACATAGGGGACGTGCGCGATTACGACAGCGTTTCCCAGGCTATGGTAGGCGTTGACTATATATTTCACGCAGCGGCTCTGAAACAGGTGCCGTCGTGCGAGTTCTACCCGATGGAAGCGGTTCGTACCAATGTCATAGGTACGGAAAATGTACTCAACGCTGCAATCGCCACCGGTGCCAAGAGGGTGGTAGTGCTCAGTACGGATAAAGCTGTGTACCCGATCAATGCGATGGGCATTTCAAAGGCCATGGCGGAAAAGCTGATGGTTGCCAAGTCTCGGATGATTCCATCTTCCGGTCCGGTTATCTGCGCTACACGCTACGGTAACGTAATGGCTTCGCGTGGCTCTGTGATCCCACTGTTCATTAGTCAGTTGAAGGCGGGCGAGCCGCTGACTATTACCGATCCGAACATGACGCGCTTCCTGATGTCGCTGGAAGACTCCGTGGACTTGGTCCTGCATGCCTTCGAACATGCAGAACAGGGCGATATATTTGTTCAGAAAGCACCCGCTTCTACAGTGGCGGACTTGGCACAGGCGCTAAAAGAGCTATTTTCGCGTGATAACCCTATAAAGATCATCGGTACTCGTCACGGTGAAAAACTATATGAGTCGCTGATTTCCCGGGAGGAAATGGCCAAGGCCGAAGACATGAGCCGCTATTACCGGATTCCGGCGGATAACCGCGATCTCAACTACAAGAAGTTTTTCGTCGAAGGCGAGCAGCATATTTCCGAGCTGGACGACTACACCTCGCACAACACCGAACGTTTGAACATTCAGGGCATCAAGGATGTACTGCTCAGGCTGGATTACATTCAGGAGCAGCTCGATGCTTAAGGTGATGACACTGCTCGGCACCCGTCCGGAGCTGATCAAGATGAGCCGGGTGATCGCCGAATTGGATAAACAGGTTCACCACGTGCTGGTGCACTCTGGGCAAAACTACGATTACGAATTGAATCAGGTTTTTTTTGATGACCTGGAAATTCGCAAGCCAGACCATTTTCTGGGCGCAGCGGGCGACACCGCAGCGAAGACCATCGCCGAGGTGATCGCCAAGGCAGATGCGGTGTTCGAGTTGGAGAATCCCGACGCGCTCTTGCTGTATGGCGACACCAACACCTGCCTGGCAGTCATTGCCGCCAAGCGTCGGAAGATCCCGGTGTTCCACATGGAGGCAGGAAACCGCTGTTTCGATCAGCGTGTGCCGGAAGAGTTGAACCGCAAGGTTCTCGATCATCTGAGCGATATCAATATGGTACTGACGGAGCATGCGCGCCGTTACCTGATCGCCGAAGGCATTCGCCCGGAAACCATCATCAAAACGGGTTCGCACATGGAGGAGGTGCTGGATTACTACATGCCGAGGATCGAGGCCTCGGATGTGCTGCAACGCGAGGGCCTGGAGGAGGGCGCGTTCTTCATCGTCAGTACTCACCGGGAAGAAAACGTCGATACACCCGAGAATCTGCGGGATCTGCTGGAAACCCTCCGCGCGCTGGCTGAAACGTATCAGTACCCCGTTATCGTTTCCACGCACCCTCGTACCCGAAAACGATTGGAGGCGTTAAACGAACCGCTGGATCACCCGCTGATCCGCTTCGTAAAACCTTTTGGTCTGTTGGATTACATCAAGCTGCAGATGTCGGCCTTTTGTGTGCTTTCTGATAGCGGGACTATCACGGAGGAGGCTTCTTTGCTCAATCTGCCTGCGGTCACCCTGCGCATTACGCACGAGCGTCCCGAGGGTATGGACGAAGGCACTCTTATCATGAGCGGGCTGAAAAAAGAGCGTGTGTTGGACGCGGTCGGGGTGGTGACCCGTCAGCATGAGCGTGGCGTGCGGGTGATTTCCAGGATTAAAGACTATGAAGCGGGATCGGTATCGAAGAAGGTCGTCAGGGTCGTGCTCAGCTACACCGATTACATAAACCGTACCGTCTGGTCAAAACCCTGAGCGCCTTGAGATAAGCAAATGCGCATTTTGTTGACCGGCTCCACGGGTTTTGTCGGGCGTGGATTGCTGGAAAGAATGTCCGCCGAGGTCGGCGTGGAAACCGTCGCGGTGGTGCGTGATTCCTCGGTAGGGCTTCCTACGCATGCGGCGATCTTCCGGGTCGGCGAGATAGGGGCGGATACCGACTGGCGAGGCGCACTGGAGAGGATTGACGCCGTTGTCCACTGCGCTGCGCGGGTGCACGTCATGCGTGACACCTCTTCCGATCCACTTGCCGAATGTCGTCAGGTTAATGTGAACGGAACGTTGAACCTCGCTGAGCAGGCCGCGCGCGCCGGAGTCCGTCGTTTCATCTTTATCAGCTCGATCAAGGTGAACGGTGAGGGTACCGAGTCGGGTAAGCCATACCTTGCCGATTGCCTTCCCGCACCGCTTGACCCCTATGGGATATCAAAAATGGAGGCCGAACAAGGGTTGCGCGCGTTGGCCTCTGAAACAGGTATGGAGGTTGTGATTATCCGTCCCGTTTTAGTCTACGGCCCGGGTGTCAAAGCGAATTTCCGCAGCATGATGAGCTGGCTGAGCAAGGGCGTTCCGCTGCCGCTCGGCGCCATTCACAACAAACGCAGCTTGGTGGCGTTGGATAATCTGGTCGATCTGATCGTAACCTGCGTCGATCACCCCAATGCCGCCAACCAGACGTTTCTGGTCAGTGACGCAGAAGATCTTTCCACAACCGAACTGTTGCAACGTATGGGCCGGGCGTTGGGCAAGCCAGCACGATTGCTACCTGTTCCAGCCCCTTTGCTCAGGGTTGGGGCCGCCCTGCTCGGAAAAGGCGCCGTCGCCCAGCGGCTTTGCGGATCGCTGCAGGTAGATATTTCGAAGACCCGCGAGGTTCTGGGCTGGACGCCACCGGTAAGTGTGGATGATGCGCTGCGCAGAACCGCCGAGCATTACCTGGCGGAGAAGGGATGAGGGTTCGGCGAGCCGAAGAGAATAGCGAACTCGCTCCGCTCGGGGCCGAGGGATAGAGGCCTACGGAATGGTTGAGGGACCACACGTGTTGATCTGGTTGTTTCCGCTAATTGCTTGCTTTTCGTTTTTTCTGACCTGGGTGCTGCGCCGTTATGCGCTGGTGTGCAGCATCATGGATATCCCTAATGCCCGCAGCTCCCACTCGGTACCCACGCCTCGAGGTGGGGGAGTGGCTATTGTTGTCAGTTTCCTGCTCGCACTGCCAATTTTTGCACTTTTCGACGCCGTCGACCTGAGTTCGATGTGGGCACTGCTAGGGGCAGGGCTCGGCATCGCGGTGCTCGGCTTTATCGACGACCACGGCCATATCGCCGCTCGTTGGCGCTTGCTGGGGCATTTCGCCGGGGCAGCCTGGATGCTGTTCTGGTTGGGTGGTTTGCCTGCCCTTTCTTTCTTCGGCATGACCCTGGACTTGGGCTGGATCGGCCACGTGCTGGCAACCGTTTACCTGGTATGGCTGCTGAATCTCTACAACTTCATGGACGGCATCGATGGTATCGCCAGCGTCGAGGCAGTTTGCGTTTGCCTGGGTGGTGCCTTGCTATACGGCGTACGGGGCTTGGCGACTCTGGCTGAGCCGGCGCCGGCCTTGCCACCGCTTCTATTGGCCGCTGCGGTCACGGGCTTTCTGTTCTGGAACTTCCCGCCGGCGCGCATCTTCATGGGGGATGCAGGAAGCGGGTTTCTCGGCCTGATACTGGGGGGCCTTTCTCTTCAAGCCGCGTGGGTTTCACCGCCACTGCTGTGGAGTTGGTTGATTCTGCTTGGCGTCTTCATCGTCGATGCAACGTGGACATTGTTTCGCCGACTATTTCGCGGCGACAGGCTTTACCAGGCGCATCGCAGCCACGCATACCAGCATGCATCGCGTCGATTCGGTCATAAGCCGGTCACGCTGGCTGTGCTTGTAATCAATACCGTCTGGCTATTCCCCGTTGCACTGCTGGTGGCGTTGCAATATCTGGAAGGAAGCGTGGGGCTGTTGCTCGCCTATGTTCCGTTGATGCTTCTGGCTGTTCGTTTCGATGCGGGAAAGCGGGAAGTTAGCTGAGCGCTTATTCAGGGTTGATGAGCGATTGTTATTAAAAGGAGCAGGGTCGATTTCGACGCCGATAGTGGAACCGCCGATGAGTGTTCGCGATTTTCTGGTAAAGATGCCCCGCCGCTACAAGCGACTCGTGCAAGTGGGCGCGGATGTGCTGCTGGTCTGGCTTGCACTATGGGCGGCATTCGTGGTGCGCCTTGGCTTGGACGAGCGAGTAGACCCGCTGGGCGAGCATTTCTGGCTCTTCGCCATCGCGCCGATGGTCTTCATTCCAATCTTCGTCCGCCTGGGAATGTACCGCGCGGTGATGCGCTATCTGGGTAACGATGCGCTCATAACCATATTCAAGGCGGTGACGCTTTCGGCCTTGGTTTTCGCACTGGTTTTCTACTGGTATCGGGTTCCTCTCAACGTCGTACCGCGCTCTATCGTGTTCAACTACTGGTGGATCAGCCTTCTTCTGATCGGTGGGCTGCGCTTGACGATGCGTCAGTATTTCCTGGGTGACTGGTACATCGCGCGCCAGCAACTTCCGTTTCTCAAGCATGACGATCGTCTTACGCGCGTTGCCATCTATGGCGCCGGTGCGGCGGGTAACCAACTGGTCAGTGCGCTGCGCATGGGGCAGTCGATGAGGCCCGTGGCTTTCATCGACGACGATGACAGCATTGCCACGCGGATCATCTCCGGGCTGAAGGTCTATAAACCCAAGCATATCGAACAGATGATCAACGATACCGGCGCTCAGGAAATCCTTCTGGCGATTCCCTCCGCTTCACGGATACGTCGTCGTGAGGTGCTCGCGCTTCTTGAGAGGCACCCATTGCACGTACGTAGCGTGCCAGGCTTCATGGATCTGGCTAGCGGGCGAGTGAAGGTCGACGATATCCAGGAGGTGGATATCGCCGATTTGCTCGGTCGCGAAGTCGTTCCCCCCCGCCAGGCGCTCTTCGAGCGCTGCATTCGTCGGCAGGTCGTGATGGTCACCGGGGCGGGCGGGTCGATCGGTTCGGAGCTGTGCCGGCAGATCCTGCTCAATGCACCGACCACGCTGCTGCTGTTCGAGCACAGCGAGTTCAACCTCTACAGCATTCACAGCGAACTCGAGGAACGCATCCGCCGAGAGTCTCTACCGTTGCGACTGGTGCCGATACTCGGCTCGGTGCGGGATCGTGAGCGGCTCAAGGATGTGATGCGCACCTGGCAGGTGAACACCGTCTATCACGCCGCCGCCTACAAGCATGTGCCGATGGTCGAGCACAACATTGCCGAGGGCGTGCTGAACAATGTGATGGGCTCGCTGTACACCGCGCAGGCCGCGTTGAAGGCGGGTGTCGAGAACTTCGTGCTGATCTCCACCGACAAGGCGGTGCGACCGACCAACGTCATGGGCAGTTCGAAACGCCTGGCGGAGATGGTGCTGCAGGCCCTGAGCCGTGAGAGTGCGCCACTGCTGTTCCAGGCGGAGCCCTCGGTTCACCACGTCAACAAGACGCGCTTCACCATGGTTCGCTTCGGCAACGTGCTGGGCTCGTCGGGGTCGGTGATTCCGCGCTTCTACGAGCAGATTCGCAAGGGCGGCCCGGTGACCGTCACGCACCCCAATATCACCCGTTACTTCATGACCATTCCGGAAGCGGCGCAGTTGGTCATCCAGGCCGGCTCGATGGGGCAGGGCGGCGACGTGTTCGTCCTGGACATGGGCTGGCCGGTGAAGATCGTCGATCTGGCGGAGAAGATGATTCGTCTGGCGGGCATGAGCGTTCGTTCGGAGAGCAATCCCAATGGCGACATCGCCATCGAGTTCACCGGCCTTCGTCCCGGCGAGAAACTCTACGAGGAACTGCTGATCGGAGCCGAGGGTGTCACACCCACCGACCATCCGATGATCATGCGCGCCAACGAGGAGTGGTTGCCGTGGGAGGCCTTCAAGGGCGTGCTCTCGAACCTGCTCGCGGCGGTGGACGCTGACGACTATGACCGCGTCCGGCAGATTCTAAGGGAGACCGTCAGTGGCTATGCGCCGGAAGGCGAGATCGTCGACTGGATCCACCAGAAGCGTAAAAGCGAGCCTTGAGGCGTTGCATGCGTGCGTGGACGTTCGCCCCTGCGTCCTTTTCACGCACGCCATAACCGGGATTAAGCCGTAACTCCAATTGACGCGAAAAGTGCGTGGGCTACTTTTAGCCAGCGGTTATGGATGTACCGCACCATCGCATTTCATAAGGAGTTACACACATGCGCAAATGGCTTTCTGCCCTGTCCCTCGCCACACTGACTTCGCTGTCTTTTTCCCTTCTCGCCGCCGAACCGGCCAAGCCTGCTGCCGACAAGCCCGTGGTGGAGCAGGCCGCCAAGGTCGCCTCGGTGAACCTGAATACCGCCGATGCCGAAACCCTGCAGCGCGAGTTGTCGGGGATCGGGCTGGTCAAGGCCAAGGCGATCGTCGAGTACCGTGAGGCGCACGGCCCGTTCGCTTCGGTGGACGAGTTGCTCGAAGTGAAAGGCATCGGCGCGGCCACGCTGGACAAGAACCGGAGCAAGTTGAGCCTGTAATCGGGCGAAAAAAGCCGATCGAGAGATCGGCTTTTTTATGCACGCTCTTCTTGTAGGCGACGAATATGAAAAAGCCCGGCATTGGCCGGGCTTTTTCGTGTTTGCGAGGAAATTACTGCACTTCCACCGCCAGGCTCTCGGCGATCTTCTTCTGCCAGATCGCCGGACCGGTGATGTGTACCGACTCGCCCTTGGTGTCGACCGCCACGGTTACCGGCATGTCCTTCACCTCGAACTCGTAGATCGCTTCCATGCCCAGCTCGGCGAAAGCCAGGACCTTGGACTTCTTGATCGCCTGGGCGACCAGGTAGGCGGCGCCGCCCACGGCCATCAGGTACACCGCCTTGTTGTCGCGGATCGCATCGATGGCTATCGGGCCGCGCTCGGACTTGCCGATCATGCCCAGAAGGCCGGTCTGTTCGAGGATCTGCCGGGTGAACTTGTCCATCCGCGTCGCCGTGGTCGGGCCGGCCGGGCCGCCCACATCGTCACCGCCCGGGTCGACCGGGCCGACGTAATATATGAAGCG
>NZ_JASCPA010000026.1:0-60043 GCF_029959715.1 Pseudomonas sp. PS02288
TGCGGGGGGGGGGGGGGGGCGGGGGGGGGGGGGGTCGCCGGGGGGGCGGGCCCCCCCCCGCGTCCGCTGCCCCTCGCCCGGATACCCGCATGGATTACACCTGGAACTGGAGCGCCCTCTGGTCGCTCTCCCTTGACGGTCGACTGACCTATTTCGAGACGCTGCTGCTGGGCCTGGCCTGGACCCTGGCGACGGCGCTCTGTGCCTTTTTCCTCGCGCTGCTGGTCGGCTCGCTGCTCGGTGTGATGCGCAGCGCGCCGGTGGCCTGGATGAACCGGGTCGGCGCCTGCTTCGTCGAGCTGTTTCGCAACGTGCCGCTGCTGGTGCAGATGTTCCTCTGGTACTTCGTGCTGCCCGAGCTGCTGCCTGCCGCGGCCGGCGACTGGCTCAAGCAATTGCCGGACGCGCAGTTCTACACCGCGGTGCTGTGCCTGGGCTGCTACCACGGGGCGCGGGTCGCCGAAGTGGTGCGCTCGGGGCTGGGCAGCCTGTCGCGCGGGCAGGGCATGGCCGGCCAGGCGCTCGGCCTGACGCTGCCGCAGACCTATCGCTACGTGCTGTTGCCGATGGCCTACCGGATCGTCGTGCCGACCCTGACCTCGGAATTCCTCAGCACCACCAAGAACACCTCGGTGGCGCTGGCCATCGGCCTGGTCGAGCTGACCGCCAGCGCGCGGGCGATGCAGGAGGGCACGTTCCAGGTGTTCGAGGCGTTCGCCGTCGCCACCGTGCTGTACCTGGCGCTGAACCTGGTCATCGTGTTCCTGATGCGCGTGCTGGAACGCAAGGCGCAGGTTCCGGGGTATGTCAGTGGCCATGAGAAGGGAGGGCGCTGAGATGTTCGCCGGTTTCGATTTCGATGTGATCGTGCGTGCCCTGCCGTACCTGTTCCTCGACGGCATGGCCTTCACCCTGACCCTCACCGTGCTGGCAACCCTGGGCGGGATCGTCCTCGGCACGCTGCTGGCGCTGATGCGGCTGTCGCGCTTCGCCGTGCTCTCCACCTTCGCTGCCAGCTACGTCAACCTCATGCGCTCGCTGCCGCTGGTGCTGGTGATCTTCTGGTTCTATTTCCTGATGCCCTACGTCGGTCAGTGGGTCACCGGCGCGGCCAACCCGGCGCGCGTTGGCCCGTTCTGGTCGTCGCTGGTGACCTTCACCCTGTTCGAGGCCAGCTACTTCTGCGAAATCATCCGCTCCGGCATCCAGTCCGTGCCTCGCGGGCAGGTGATGGCTTCCCAGGCGATGGGCATGACCACCGCGCAGACCATGGGCTACGTGATCCTGCCGCAGGCGTTCCGCAACATGCTGCCGATCCTGCTGACCCAGACCATCGTGCTGTTCCAGGACACCTCGCTGGTGTACGTGCTGTCGATCACCGACTTCCTCGGCGCCGCGGCGAAGATCGCCCAGCGCGACGGCCGCCTGCTGGAGATGTACCTGTTCGCCGCGCTGGTCTATTTCGCGATCTCCTTCACCGCATCCTTTTTCGTGCGCCGCCTGCAAAGGCGCGTCGCCATCGTTCGCTGAGGTTTCCCATGTCCATGATCGCCATCAAGCAGGTTTCCAAGTCCTACGGTGATTTCCAGGTGCTGAAGAATTGCTCGACCGAGGTCGCCAAGGGCGAGGTCGTGGTGGTCTGCGGCCCGTCCGGCTCCGGCAAGTCGACCCTGATCAAGACCGTCAACGGCCTGGAGCCGATCAACCAGGGCGAGATCGTCGTCGACGGCACCCGGGTCACAGACAAGGCCACCAATCTGCCGCAGCTGCGCTCGCGGGTCGGCATGGTGTTCCAGCATTTCGAACTGTTCCCGCACCTGAGCATCGCCGAGAACCTCGCGCTGGCGCAGATGAAGGTACTCAAGCGCTCGCGCGCCGAGGCGCTGGCCAAGGGTGCGGCGCTGCTGGCGCGAGTAGGGCTGTCGGCGCATGCGGACAAGTTCCCCGGCCAGCTCTCCGGTGGCCAGCAGCAGCGCGTGGCCATCGCCCGTGCCCTGGCGATGGACCCGGTGGTGATGCTGTTCGACGAACCGACTTCGGCGCTGGACCCGGAAATGGTCACCGAAGTGCTCGACGTGATGGTCGAACTGGCCAACGAAGGCATGACCATGATGGTGGTCACCCACGAGATGGGCTTCGCGCGCAAGGTCGCCAACCGCGTGGTGTTCATGGACGCCGGCGAAGTGGTGGAGGATGCCGACAAGGAGGCGTTCTTCGCCGAACCGCGCAGCGAGCGGGCGCGGCAGTTCCTGTCGAAGATTCTCGCGCATTGACGGACAGGGCGCGGCCGGTATCGGCACGCCTGATTCGACGCCGGTCGCACATCCCTTTCTGACGGAGCCACGACGTGGACATTTCCCTCCAGGCGCTGCTCGACAGCGCCCAGCAGCGCCAGCAGGTGCTTTCCCGCGAGCGGCTGATGCTCTACGCCGGCGCCAACCTGCCCAGCGCCGAGGCGCAGCAGGCCTACGCCGCGGGCCTCAGCGCCTACCCGGCGATGGGCCTGCCGTTCCACAAGGAGCAGCCGGACACCGACCTGGTTTCGCAGCTGGAAGTAGAGACGGCGGCGGCCGCCTGCGCACTGTTCGGCGCCACCTGGGCCGAGGTGCGCCTGCCCAGTTGCACGCTGGCCAATCTCGCGGTGTTCCATGCCTTCGGCTCGCCCGGCGACTTGCTGCTGGCGCCGGCCGCGGCGCACGGCGGGCACCTCAGCCAGCGCCGCGGCGGCACGCCGGAACTGGCCGGGCTGCGCTGCGCCGAACTGGCCTACGAGGTCGCACGCTTTCAGCTGGATGCCGAGGCGGCGGCGCGTCAGGTGCGCGAGTGGCGGCCGAAGCTGGTGCTGCTGGGGCGCAGCATCATGCTCACACCGGACCGGCTGGAGCCGGTGATCGAGGCGGCACGCGAGGTCGGCGCGCTGAGTATCTTCGACGCCTCCCACGTCAGCGGGCTGATCGCCGGCGGCGTCTACCCCAATCCGCTGGAAGCCGGGGTGGACGTGATGACCAGTTCCACCTACAAGACCCTGCCGGGGCGGCCGCAGAGCCTGATTCTCGGCCGCGACGCGCAGGTCGGGGCGAAGCTCACCCGACTGCTCGACACGCGGATGCTGGCGAACATCGACCCGGCGCGGCTGGCATCGCTGCTGGTCACCCTGCGCCAGGCGGGCGAGCGCGGCGTGGATTACTCCTCGCGCATCCTCGCCAACAGCGCGGCGCTTGCTGAGGCCTGGCGCGCACGTGGCCTGCCGATCATCGCGCCGGCGGCGGGGGAGACCTTCACCCACCAGCTGCTGTTGCCGCTGGATTCCGCCTGCGATGCGCGCGCCGCGATGACCTTCCTCGAACGCCACGGCGTGCTGATCGGCACCTGTGTAGACCCGACGACAGCCGGCCAGTCGGCGTTTCGCCTGGGCACGCAATTCATCACCACGCTGGGCCTGGGCGTGGCGGACATGCCGGTGGTCGCCGGCCTGCTCGCCGACCTGCTGCTGCCTACCGCCACCGGGCGCCTGAGCGTCGCCGACGAAAGCGCGACGTCGAGGGCAGGCATCCAGGCGCGCCTGCGCGCCCTGCTGGCGAGGCAGGACCCGTCAGCGCGATGACTGGGCGAGGAACTGCCGCAGGCTCCGTTGCGCCGCTCCTTGGGTGACCGGCGCCAGGCGCAGGGTGTCACCCGGCTGGCACTGCGCCAGGCGGGCCACCGCCTGCGGGGTGAGGGCGCCGAGGCGCGGGTAGCCGCCGATGGTCTGGCGGTCATTGAGCAGCACGATGGGTTGGCCGTCCGCCGGCACCTGGACGGCACCTAGCGGGATGCCCTCGGAGACCATGGAGGTGCGCTGGCAGACCAGTTGCGGGCCGAGCAAGCGTACGCCCATGCGGTCGGCGCGGACGTCCACCTGCCAGTCGTGGTTGAAGGCATCGAACAGGCTTTGCCCGCTGAAGTCGCCAACCTGCGCGCCCAGTACCAGCTCCAACGTCGCATCGCCGCCGAGGGCGGGGATCTTCCGCGCCGGCAGCTCGCGGGGCACCGTGTTGCCGCCTTGCCAGGTCAGGCGATCGTCGGCGGCCACCGCGCGACCGTCGCCGTGCAGGCCGCCGAGTTCCTCGCGGGCGGTGCTGGCGCAACTGCCGAGCACGCGCGGAGCGTCGAAGCCGCCCGGCGCGGCGAGGTAGGCGCGGGCACCCAGCAGCGGCCGCGCGAAGGCCAGACGCTGGCCCTGGCGCACATTGAAGCTGCGCCAGGGTTTCAGCGGCTGACCGTCGAGGGTCGCCCCCAGGTCGGCGCCGGCGAGGGCCAGGCAGGTGTCACGCTCGCAGGTCAGCACGAGGTTGCCGAGGGCGATCTCCAGCACCGGCGCGTCGACGGCATTGTCCAGCAAGCGGTTGGCCCAGTGCATGGATATCCAGTCCAACGCGCCGCCCTGGGTCACGCCCAGGTGGCGGACGCCGAAGCGGCCGGCGTCCTGCAGCAGCACGAAGGGGTGGCTGTGCTCGACACGCAGTCCGCGCGCGGCAGTCGTCGAGGCGTTCATGGCGTGCTCTCCAGCGGGGTGTCGTCTCCGCCCAGGCGGACGAATTCGGCATGCTCGATGGGCATGAAACGCACCCGGTCGCCGGGTTGCATCAGGCTGTAGCCGTCGAGGGCGCGGTCGAATAGCCGGGACGGAGTTCGCCCGACGAGGTTCCAGCCACCGGGCGAAATCATCGGGTATATCGCCGTCTGGCGGTCGGCGATACCGACACTGCCGGCGGCGATGCGTTTGCGCGGGGTGCTCAGGCGCGGTGTCGCCAGGGCTTCCTCGACCAGCCCCATGAAGGCGAAGCCGGGTGCGAAGCCGAGTGCGAACACCTGATATTCGTGAGCGGCATGCCGGCGGATCACCTCGGCCTCGTCCAGCCCGCTACGCTGCGCCAGCAGCCGCAGCTCCGGGCCGACGCTGGGGTGGTACCAGGTCGGCAGCTCATGGCAGCGACCGATGCCGGTGCGCTGTGGCTGCAGTTCGGTGAAGGCCCGCTCGATGAGCAGGCGCGCCTGGTCCGGGTCGAGATGGCCGAGATCGTAGTGCAGGAACAAGGTGGTGTAGGACGGCACCAGATCGACCAGCGCGGCACCGAACTCCTCACGCAGGCGCTGGCAGGCGGCCAGCATCCAGGCCATGTTGCTTTCCTCGATCTGCTCGAAAAGCCGCAGGATCAGGCTGTCAATACCGGCCACCTCGATGATCGGCGCGGGCAAGCGCAACGTCATTCGGTGTCCCTGCGGCAGAGGGCTTCGCGGATGCGTCTGACTGCAGCAACCGAGCTGGCGTTGTCGCCGTGCACGCAGAGCGTCTGCGCCTGCAGGTGCACCGCGCTGCCGTCGATTGCCCTCAGTGGCTCGCCCTGGGCCAGAGTCAATGCCTGCCGGACGATGGTCTCGGCGTCGTGGTGCACGGCGCCGGGGATCGCCCGCGAAACCAGGAATCCATCGGCGTCATAGGCACGGTCGGCAAAGGCCTCGAACCACAGCTGAATGCCGATTTCGTCGCCGATGGCCTGCGCCTGGCTCTGGTCGCGAGTAGCCATCAGCACCAGCGGCAGATTCGCGTCGTACATCGCCACGGCGCGCAGCACGGCACGCAGGATTTCCGGCTTGCGCATCATGTCCTGGTACAGCGCGCCGTGTGGCTTGACGTAGCTGACGCGGCTGCCGTAAGCGCGGCAGATGCCATCGAGCGCGCCGATCTGGTAGAGCAGCATGTCCTCGACTTCGCGTGGCGTGCAGGCCATTGAGCGGCGGCCGAAGCCCACCAGGTCGGGATACGCCGGGTGGGCGCCTATGCGTACGCCGTTTTCCACTGCCAGCGCTACCGTAGTGCGCATGGTGCCGGGGTCGGAGGCATGAAAGCCGCAGGCGATGTTGGCGCAATCGATGAAGGGCATGACTTCGGCGTCCAGGCCCATGGTCCAGGCACCGAAGCTTTCGCCGATGTCGCAATTCAGCAGCAGGCTGCTCACGTTTGAATTCCTCGCCATGTCGGTATCGGGATGGCTGGCCCCAGGGCCGCCGGTTGCCCATTCTTCGAGGGAGGCGATCCTGCGTCCAACTAATTAATGCATCAGCCGACGATAAGAAAAATCGATTCGGCGAGGCAGCGGCGCGCGCAGGCGAACGCTCCGGCCTGCGCCCGGGTGTGTAGCCTCGGTACATTGTTCCGTGGACGTTACAGGCGCACCGATAGACGCCACGCGGTCGAGGCTGGCGTGAGGCCTGGTCGATTTGGTGATGCAGCCGGCCCGGTAAGCGCGGCTCATCGCCAGCGGCGTTTCATGTCCCCATTCCGCAGGCCGTCGAGCGCCCGTTGCGCCACAGGGCCCGAGCGCACGGTAGCCGGCAGGTCAAGGCAGGTTCCACCGGGGCTTCTGCGCGTGCAGACGTTCGGGGGCTGATGGGCGACCTACCGAGGGATCACACCAGGCGGGCTACCTCCTCAGGCTATGCGGAAGCGCTGGGTACTCTGGTCGAGCGCCGAGACCTGCGCCGAAAGGCTGGTGGCGTGCTGCTCCAGCGTCTGGCGGAGGTCCTTGGTTTCTCCCGTGTGGCGGTGAATGTCTTCCATCTTCGCGGCGATCTCCTCGGTGGTGCTGGAGATTTCCTCGATGGCCACGGCGACCTGGTTCATCTGCGCCGAAAGCTGGTCGACGTTCAACGTGATGGCACCCATGGCGTCGGCGGCCTGGCCGGCCTGGCGCTCGCCCTCGGCGGAAACCGACAGCCCGCTGACCATCAGCTCGTCCATGCTCTGCGTCTGTTCCCTGAGGTCGCCAATGATGCGGCCGATGTCGGTGGTCGCGGCCACGGTCTTCTGCGCCAGCGAGCGCACCTCGTCGGCGACCACAGAGAAACCGCGCCCGGCATCTCCGGCGCGCGCGGCCTCGATCGCGGCGTTCAGCGCGAGCAGGTTGGTCTGGTCGGCCAGCGCGTTGATCACGTCGAGGATGCCGCTGACCTGGGTGCTGGAGTGAATCAGCTGGTTGACCTGCCGGTGAGTGTCCTGAATCAGCTGCGACAGCCGGCGCATGCTTTCGACGCTGGTGACGATAACCGTGGCGCCGAGTTGTGCCGATTCGTTGGCCTTGAGCGTGGCGTCGTTGACGTCGGAGGCGCGGCGGGCCATCTCGCCCACCGTGACGGAAATCTGCTGCGACGCCGACGCCGCCTGTTCGGTCTGCGCTTCCACCTGCAGGCTGTTCTCCTCGAGCTGCTGCATGGCGGTGTTCAGGTGGCGCTGCAACTGGCCGAGTTGGCGATTGCCATCGACCACCTGACCGATCAGCCCGGCGATGCCGCGGGTCATGCGATTGGCACCCTCACCGAGCCGGTTGAACTCGTCCTTCGGGTTGTCGCCGATGTCGAGGGTGGCGGTCAGATCGCCCGCGGCCACGCGCGCGAGCTGCTGGATGACGCGGTCAAGCTGCGTCAACAGCGTGCGCGAGGCCTGCGTGAGGGAGACCAGGAGCAACAGGGCGATCGCGCAAAAGGCTATGCCAAGTACCCAATAGGAAAGCTGCCTGGCATTGCTCGCCTGCGCTTCGGCTTTGGCAAGCAGGCCGTCGCGCAGGGCGATGCGCTGCTGGTCGACCTGATCCTCGATCTGCTCGCCCTGGCTGGCCAGCGCCTTCTGGCTGGCGGCGATCTGGCTGATCAGGGCCTCGAGCTTGTCGAAGGACTTGGCGAAGGCATCGGCACCTTCGCCGATCTTGCTGTCCTTCCAGTCCAGCTCGATCAGTTGCTTGTCGAGCTTGGCGAGGGCGATGCGGGTCTGCTCGGCGTAGCGCGGATCGAATTCGGTGAGGTAGCTGCGCTGGCTCGTCAGGGCGTCCGCGATGAAGGGCTGAATCAGCGTGATGCTGATTGCGGCCAGCGGTTGGGCCGCCTCCAGCGCCGTCTTGCGCAATCCCTCGCTATCGCTCAGGCCAAGCTGCCGGCGTTGCTCGAGCCAGCGCTCCTGGGTGGTGAGGTTTTCGTCGAGCGATGCCTGCAGCCGCTCGGCGCGCTGCAGGATGTCAGGGTCGTTCAGCGGCGTCGCCTGGGTGACCAGTTGCGCGTTGAGGGCGCGAACGTCTTCCAGTTGCTTACGCACGCGTGCCTCGCTATTGACGCCGAGCTGGCGGCGTAGCGCTTCGAGTTTCAGCCAGTTGTTGAGCAGATTGGTCGCCGCGCTGGCATAGCTGGTAGCCAGCTGCCGAGCCTGAAGCGTTTGCGCCAGGCGCTGGTTGGTCCACAGCGACGAGGCAGCCATCAGCGTCAGGCCGACGAGAATGGTGATGAGGAGTAGGCGAAATTTCTGTTTCCACGACAGCCGAAACGACATAGAAGGCCTCGGGTAGGTTGTATTGAGAGGAAATCACTCCACAGGACATCGACCGCAAATCGGCAGACTTAAAGAAAAAGTCTGCCGACCCCTCGAAAAGTGGCCGGCATCGCCGGCCTGCGGGCTTACTACCAGAGCGGCAGGGTGTAGCTGAGGATGAGGCGGTTCTCGTCCAAGTCGTTGCCGAAGTTCGAGCGCACGCTCGCATTGCGCCACTTGACCCCGAAGTTCTTCAGCGGACCGCTCTGGAACAGGTAGGCGATGTCCATGTTGCGCTCCCATTCCTTGCCGTCGTGGGCGCCGTTGACCTCGACGTTGTCACCCGACACGTAGCGCGTCATGAAAGTCAGTCCGGGAATCCCGATGGCGGCAAAGTTGTAGTCGTAGCGAACCTGCCAGGAGCGCTCGTCGATGTTGCCGAAGTCGTTGATCTGGATGAAGTTGACCAGGAACGGGTCGCTGCCGGCGATGTACGGGAACGGGTCGCTGCCGCTCATCTTCTGGTAGGCCGCGCCGAACGAATGGCCACCCAGGGCATAGGTGAACATGGCGCCGAACGCCTTGTTGTCGATATCGCGGAAGCTGCCGTCCTCCTGGCTCCTGGCATAGCGCAGGTCGGTCTTGATCGACTGGTTTTCGCCCAGCGGATGCAGGTACACCAGGGTGCCGTAGGCCTGTTTGTAGATGTCCTCGAGGTTGCCGTAGTGCAGCCCCGTGGTGAGCTCGGGAGTGAGCTTGTACTCGCCGCCGCCAAAGACGAAGGAGTCGCTGTTGCCGCCGATCCGGTTGGCGCTCATCTCGGTGTAGTCGCTCGAGCTGTTGGCCTTGATGCGGTTGATCTTGCCACCCTGCAGCGTCAGGTTGTCGATTTCCTGGCTGTTCGCCAGCACGCCCTGGAAGGTCTGCGGCAGCAGGCGCGTGTCGTTGTTCGACACGATCGGGCTGCGGAAGGCAAGGGCGCCCACCTTCAGGGTGCTTTTCGACACCTTGAGCTTTCCGGTCAGCGCCAGCTTCGAGTATTCGTCCTGCGAGCCGCCGGAGAGGTCGGCAGGCAGCAAGCCGGTTCCGGCGGTGCCATCGCCGGAGTCGAGCTTGTAGCCGAGCATACCCAGGGTATCGACGCCGAAGCCGACCGTTCCTTCGGTATAGCCGGACTCCATGCGCAGGAGGAAACCCTGTGCCCATTCCTCGGCCTTGTCACGGGCGCCTTCCTGACGGAAGTCGCGGTTGAAGTAGAAATTGCGCAGTTCGAGGCCGGCCTTGCTGTCGGCGATGAAGTCGGCGTTGGCGGCACCCGGAAGTGCGAGTAGCAGGGCTACCATGCGGTATTTCGCGGTCATGCGATGTGTCTCCTTGGAAGTGCGCGCAGCATCTCTGAGCTGCCTGGCAGGGCGCGATCGTGTGATTTTTTGTCATGGGCTCCTGTACCGCCGGCGCATTCTTGGAAACAGCGGGAAAGCGCGTCCAGCTAGAAAAAACACGCGCAGGCGATAAGAAAATCCGATGCGCCGAAATGCCTTCCGCCGGCTTTCGCGGCATGCAACCTGCAGTCGCAAGGCAACCGGGGCGCTCGCCGCGGCCTTCCGAAATCGAGCTGCAGGGTGGTTGAACGGTATGAATCTGAGATTTCTCGAGACCTTCGTCTGGGTCGCCCGGCTGAAGAGCTTTCGCCTCACGGCGGAGAAGCTGTTCAGCACCCAGGCCTCGATATCCAGCCGTATCGCGGCGCTCGAAGACGAGCTTGGCGCGCGGCTTTTCCTGCGCGACTCGAAGGGCGTTTCACTGACTCCCGAAGGTCAGCGGGTGCTCGAATACGCCGAGCAGATGATCGACACCATGCAGGCGCTCAAGCAGTCGATCAGCGACGCCAGCAACGTCCGTGGCTGCGTGCGCATCGGCGCCATGGATACCGTCATTCACACCTGGCTGAGTCCTTTCGTATCGCGGCTGATGGAGCGTTACCCGGCGGTGGAGGTGGAGCTGACCGCGGACACCGCGCGCAACCTGATCGAGCAGTTGCAGAAGGGCTATCTGGACGTGATCTTCCAGACCGATGAGGTCTGCGCCGACAGCGTGCGCAACCGCGAGATGGCCCGCTATCCGGTGCGGTGGGTGGTGCCGGCCGGTTCGATCTACGACCGTCCCTATGCGTCGCTGGAGGAGATGACCCGCGAGCGCATCATCACCTTCTCGAAGAACTCACGGCCGCATCAGGACATTCTCAACATGCTGCATGCCGGCAACATCGGCTCGCCGCGAATCAGTTGCGTGAACTCGCTGGCGGCGATGACGCGCCTGGTCGGCGACGGCTTCGGCATCGGCGCGCTTCCGGCCCCGCTGGTGCGCACCGAGCTGCAGGCGGGGCAGCTCAAGGTGCTCGACAACGTTCCGCATCCGCCGCAGATGAGCATCGTCGCCACCTGGCGTACGGGCGTCGGGCTGGAGACGGTCGAGCAGGTGGTCGACCTGGCTCAGGACGTACTCGACGACTATGCCCGGCAGATCGGCTCGGGCTTCGTCATCCTTTCCCGGCCCGACCTTTCCAGCGTGCGCATATCGGCCTGAGCCCGACCGATCGGAGGAGGGGCTGCCGGGTGCCGGGAGCCCCTTTTTGTATCTGTTTGGTGCATTTGCCCCGGCTAGTGCCTTGTTTCGCGACATAAGCTTTTTTGATCGTTGCGTGCCGATTTTTCTAGCTGGACAGCCTTGGCGGTTGTACCGAGACTCGAATCACTCCCGTACCGCACCTGTTCATCCCAGCCCCCTTATTAACGGAGATACTCATGAAGGCATTTCCTTCACGCTTCGGTCTTGCCGCCCTGGCTTGCGTGCTCGGCCTCGCTTCTTTCGCCGGCCAGGCCGCCGATCGCTGGAACATGACCGTCGAGCAACCCGACGGCAACCACATCACGGAGGTCGCCAGGGACTTCGCCAAGAATGTGGAGTCCGCCACCGCCGGCGATCTGCAGATTCGCCTGCACAGCAACTCGATACTGTTCAAGCGACCTGAAGTGAAGCGCGCCGTGCAAACCGGCCAGGTCCAGCTGGGCGACGTCCTGATGTCGGTGCTCGGCAACGAAGACCCCATCTTCGAGGTCGACAGCGTCCCGTTCCTGGCCCGCAGCTTTCCCGAAGCGCACAAGCTGTGGGACGTCAGCCGCCCGGCCATCGAGGCGCGCCTGCAGAAACAGGGCATCAGGTTGCTCTATGCCACGCCGTGGCCGCCGCAAAGCATCTTCACCCAGGCGCCGATCACCTCCATGGCCGACTTCAATGGCATGAAATTCCGCGCCTACAATCCGGCGACCGCACGCATGGCCGAACTGATGGGTGCGGTGCCGACCACCATCAATACCGGCGAGGTGCCGCAGGCCTTCAGCACCGGGATGATCACCGGCATGCTCACCTCGCCCGCGACCGGGGTGGATACCCAGGCCTGGGACTTCTCCAAGTACTACTACGACGTGCGCGCCTTCATTCCGAAGAACTTCGTGATCGTCAATGCGCGGGCTTTCGCCAAGCTCCCGGAAGCCTCGCAGAAGGCCGTACTGGAGGCCGCCGCCAAGGCCGAACAGCAAGGCTGGGCGCTCGCCGAGCAACGTACCGGTGAGCTGGTGAAGACCCTGGCCGAGCATGGCATGCAGGTGTCGACCCAGGCGCCCGGCGACCTCGACGCGGGCTTCGCGGCAATCGGCAAAACCATGGTTGGCGAGTGGCTCGACAAGGCCGGCGACGACGGCAAGGCCATCGTCGACGCCTTCGCCAAACCCTGAGTGACGGGGCGCGCGCAGTCGCGCCCTTTCCGGTTGTCACGGTCGAGGAGCTTACTTCGATGACTCGCTTGAAACCGCTCTACCAGGCATCTGGAATTCTGTCTGGCGTCTTCATGGTGCTGATCTGCGCGCTGGTGCTGGCGCAGATCATCGCGCGCCTGTGCGGCACCCTGGTGCCATCCTCCGACGAGTTCGCCGGTTACGCGATGGCGGCCTCGGGATTTCTCGGCCTGCCTTACGCGCTCCATCGTGGCTCGCATATTCGCGTCGAGCTTCTGCTCAAGGCGTTTGCGCCGCCCGTTCGGCGTGTGCTCGAGGCGCTGAGCACTGCCCTCGGCCTGCTGGTCTGCGGCTATCTCGCCTGGTACTGCGGACAGTTCACCCTGGAAAGCTATCAGTTCGGCGAGGTGTCCTCGGGGATGCTGCCGATCCCGATGTGGATTCCGCAGTGCGCCATGGCACTGGGCACGCTGATCTTGGCCATCGCCATGCTCGACCGGCTGATCTGCGCCCTGCGCGGACGTCCCTTCGAAGAGGCCGGCGACACCGTGATGAGCGAGTAGGCCGGCGGCTGCACTCCTTTGTCTGTCTGGCGACCCGGGTCGCCCCGCACTTTCAGCGAGACCTTTCGTGGACTACACAACCGTTGCAATCACGCTGCTGGTGGCGTTCTTCCTGCTACTCGGCGGCGGTGTCTGGGTGGCACTGGCGCTGATCGGCGTCGGCGTCATCGGCATGGAGCAGTTCGGCGGCGCGCCGGCCGGCTCGATCCTCGCGTCGACCAGCTGGACATCGAGTTCCAGCTGGACGCTCACGGCGTTGCCGTTGTTCATCTGGATGGGTGAAATCCTCTATCGCACCAAGCTGTCCGAGGACATGTTCCATGGCCTCGCGCCCCTGGTCCGCTGGCTGCCCGGGCGCTTGTTGCACGTCAACGTCCTGGGCTGCGGCGTCTTCGCCGCGGTATCCGGCTCGTCGGCCGCCACCGCCGCCACCATCGGCCGTATCTCGCTGCCGGAGCTGAAGGCGCGGGGCTACCCGGAGGCGATCTCGATGGGGTCGCTGGCCGGCGCCGGGACGCTTGGCCTGTTGATTCCGCCGTCGATCATGATGATCGTCTACGGGGTCGCTGCGCAGGTATCGATCTCGCGGCTGTTCATCGCCGGAATCCTGCCGGGGTTGCTGCTGCTGCTGATCTTTTCCGGCTATCTGGTGATCTGGTCGCTGGTCCACCGTGACCGGCTGCCGCCTGCCGAGGCGCCTCTGACGCTGGCCCAAAAACTCTCCCGGGCGCGGCTGCTGATGCCCGTGGTGGGCCTGATCGTCGCGGTGATCGGGTCGATCTACAGTGGCTTGGCGACCGCCACGGAGGCGGCCGCCGTGGGCGTCGCCGGTTCGCTGTTGATAGCCGCCTGCTCCGGTTCGCTGAGCGCCAAGACCTTTTCCGCCAGCCTGATGGGGGCGGTCTGCACCTCGTGCATGATCTTCTTCATCCTGCTCGGCGCCGCCTACCTGACATCGGCGATGAGCTTCATCGGGCTGCCGTCGGCGCTGGCCGACTGGATCATCGCCAGGCAATTGCCGCCGTATGCGCTGCTGCTGGCGCTGACGCTGTTCTTCATCGTGCTCGGCTGCTTCCTCGACGGCATATCGATCATCCTGCTGACCACGGCGGTGGTGCTGCCGGCAGTGGGCGCCGCGGGCATCGACCTGATGTGGTTCGGCATCTTCGTCATCCTGGTCGTGGAAATGGCACAGGTCACCCCGCCGGTGGGTTTCAACCTGTTCGTGCTGCAGAACTTGACGGGCAAGGACCTCTGGGCCACGGCCAGGGTGACTTTCCCATTCTTCCTGCTGATCGTTCTGGCGGCCGTCCTGATTACCCTGTTCCCGCAGATCGTGCTGCTCCTGCCGCAGGCGATGAAGGGCTGAAGCCGTGATCGTAGGAGAATCGCGGGGCCAGGCCAACGCGGATCGACCCGCTATGGCAATTCCATCCGTTGCGAATGGGCTCTGCTGAACGAATATGTCGCGGCGTGGAAAGCACGCTGGCGTCGGCGCGTTCTATGGTTCTCAGGAATGACCGGCGAGTTCTGCCAACTCCCGGTCGTCGCCGGTGCCGCTTTCGTTCCGGCATGCCGCCCGCGATGGGGTATGCCGCGAAACCGAAACGTATCCCGGGTAAAGCTGAACCACCGATAAATCCGCAAGTCTTCTCCCTTTAGCGGCCTGCCCGGCCGCCACAATAAGTCCAGTGGAGCAAAAACATGGCGTTCTTCAGCGCAGCCAGCAAGGCCGACTTCCAGCACCAACTGCAAGCGGCGTTGGCGCAGCACATCGACGAAAAAGCGTTGCCACAAGTGGCGCTGTTCGCCGAGCAGTTCTTCGGCATCATCGCCCTCGACGAGCTGGTCCAGCGCCGGCTTTCCGACTTGGTCGGCTGCACGCTCTCTTCCTGGCGGCTGCTGCAGAATTTCGAGCGCAGCGTGCCGCAGGTGCGGGTGTTCAACCCCGACTACGAGAAGCACGGCTGGCAATCCACCCACACGGCGGTGGAAGTACTGCACGCGGACATCCCGTTCCTCGTCGATTCGGTGCGCATCGAGCTGAACCGCCGCGGCCACAGCATCCACACCCTGCAGAACAGCGTGCTCAGCGTGCGCCGCGATGCCGCCGGCGAACTGCTGGAAATCCTGCCCAAGGGCGTCAGCGCCGATGAAGCCCACCAGGAATCGCTGATGTTCCTGGAGATCGACCGCTGCGCCGGTGCCAGCGAATTGCGCGCCCTGGAGCGGGCACTGCTGGAGGTGCTGGAGGAAGTGCGCCTGGCGGTCGCCGACTTCCAGCCGATGAAGGCCAAGGCCGCCGAACTGCTGGCCGGGCTGGAGGCGGCCGGGGCGCCACTGAACGGCGAGGACCTGGCCGAAATCAAGGTGTTCCTCGGCTGGTTGCTGGACAACCATTTCACCTTCCTCGGCTACGAGGAGTTCAACGTCGTCGACGAGGCCGACGGTGGCCGCATGGTCTACGACGAGGCCTCGCTGCTGGGCCTGTCGCGGCGCCTGCGGGCGGGCCTGAAGGACGAGGAGCTGCACATCGAGCCGGAGGCGGCGCGCTTCCTGCGCGAGCCCGCGTTGCTGTCGTTCGCCAAGGCCGCGGTACCGAGCCGCGTGCACCGTCCGGCCTACCCGGATTTCGTCTCGATCCGCCAGCTCGACGCCGACGGCCGGGTGCTCAAGGAATGCCGTTTCATGGGCCTCTACACCTCTGCGGTGTACAGCGAGAGCGTGCGGCAGATTCCCTTCATCCGTCGCAAGGTCGGCGAAGTGGAGCGCCGCGCCGGCTTCGAGAACAGCGCGCACCTGGGCAAGGAACTGGCCCAGGTGCTGGAGGTGCTGCCGCGCGACGACCTGTTCCAGACCCCGGTGGACGAGCTGTTCAATACCGCCATCGCCATCGTGCAGATCCAGGAGCGCAACAAGCTGCGCCTGTTCCTGCGCAAGGACCCCTACGGCCGTTTCGCCTATTGCCTGGCCTACGTGCCGCGCGACATCTACTCCACCGAAACCCGGGTGAAGATCCAGCAGATCCTCATGGAGCGCCTGCAGGCCAGCGACTGCGAGTTCTGGACCTACTTCTCCGAATCGGTGCTGGCGCGCGTGCAATACATCCTGCGCGTCGACCCGAAGAACAAGCAGCCCATCGATACCCAATTGCTCGAGCGCGAGATCGTCCAGGCCTGCCGCACCTGGCAGGACGAATACGCCAGCCTGGTGGTGGAAAGCCTCGGCGAGGCGCAGGGCACCACGGTGCTGGCGGACTTCCCGAAAGGCTTCCCGGCCGGCTATCGCGAGCGCTTCGCCGCGCACTCCGCGGTGGTCGACATGCAGCACCTGCTGAGCCTGTCCGAGCAGCGCCCGCTGGTGATGAGCTTCTACCAGCCGCTCAGCCAGGGCGACCAGCTGCTGCACTGCAAGCTCTATCACGCCGACACGCCGCTGCCGCTGTCCGACGTGCTGCCGATCCTGGAAAACCTCGGCCTGCGCGTGCTCGGTGAATTCCCCTTCCGCTTGCGCCGACGGAACGGCCGCGAGTTCTGGATTCACGATTTCGCCTTCACCTACTCCGAGGGGTTGAACGTCGACATCCAGCAGCTCAACGAGACGCTGCAGGACGCCTTCGTCCACATCGTCCAGGGCGACGCCGAGAACGACGGCTTCAACCGCCTGGTACTGACCGCCGGCCTGGCCTGGCGCGACGTCGCGCTGCTGCGTGCCTACGCGCGCTACCTCAAGCAGATCCGCCTGGGCTTCGACTTCGGCTACATCGCCAGCGCGCTGCTCAACCACACCGACATCGCCCGCGAACTGGTGCGGCTGTTCAAGATGCGTTTCTACCTCTCGCGCAAGTTGGGCGCGGACGACCTCGAGGACAAGCAGCAGCGCCTGGAGCAGGCGATCCTGGCGGCGCTGGACAACGTCGCGGTGCTCAACGAGGACCGCATCCTGCGGCGTTACCTGGACCTCATCAAGGCGACCCTGCGCACCAACTTCTACCAGACCGACGCGGCCGGGCAGAGCAAGTCCTACTTCAGCTTCAAGTTCGACCCCAAGGCGATTCCCGAACTGCCGCGGCCGGTGCCGAAGTTCGAGATCTTCGTCTACTCGCCGCGCATCGAAGGCGTGCACCTGCGCTTCGGCAACGTCGCCCGCGGCGGCCTGCGTTGGTCCGACCGCGAGGAGGATTACCGCACCGAGGTGCTCGGCCTGGTCAAGGCGCAGCAGGTGAAGAACGCGGTGATCGTGCCGGTCGGCGCCAAGGGCGGTTTCATCCCGCGGCGCCTGCCGGTCGGCGGCAGCCGCGACGATATCCAGGCCGAGGCCATCGCCTGCTACCGCATCTTCATCTCCGGGCTGCTCGACATCACCGACAACCTCAAGGACGGCGCGGTGCTGCCGCCGGCCAACGTGGTGCGCTTCGACGATGACGATCCCTACCTGGTGGTGGCCGCGGACAAGGGCACCGCGACCTTCTCCGACATCGCCAATGGCATCGCCATCGACTACGGCTTCTGGCTTGGCGATGCCTTTGCCTCCGGCGGCTCGGCCGGCTACGACCACAAGAAGATGGGCATCACTGCCAAGGGGGCGTGGGTCTCGGTGCAGCGGCATTTCCGCGAACGCGGCATCGACGTGCAGCAGGACAGCATCAGCGTGATCGGCATCGGCGACATGGCCGGCGACGTGTTCGGCAACGGCCTGCTGCTTTCGGACAAACTGCAGATGGTCGCCGCCTTCAACCACCTGCACATCTTCATCGACCCGAACCCCGACGCCGCCAGCAGCTTCGCCGAACGCCAGCGGCTGTTCGACCTGCCGCGCTCGTCGTGGGCCGACTACGACGCGCGCCTGATCTCCGCCGGTGGCGGCATCTTCCCGCGCAGCGCGAAGAGCATCGCCATCAGCGCGGAAATGCAGCAGCGCTTCGACATCAAGGCGACCAAGCTGACCCCGACCGAACTGATCCATGCGCTGCTCAAGGCCCCGGTGGACCTGATCTGGAACGGCGGCATCGGCACCTACGTGAAAGCCAGCAGCGAGAGCCACGCCGACATCGGCGACAAGGCCAACGATGCGCTGCGGGTCAACGGCAACGAACTGCGCGCCAAGGTGGTGGGCGAGGGTGGCAACCTCGGCATGAGCCAGCTCGGGCGCATCGAGTTCGGCCTCAACGGCGGCGCCAGCAACACCGACTTCATCGACAACGCCGGCGGCGTGGACTGCTCGGACCACGAGGTTAACATCAAGATCCTGCTCAACGAGAGCGTCGCCGCCGGCGACATGACCGGCAAGCAGCGCAACGCCCTGCTGATGGAGATGACCGATGCGGTCGGCAACCTGGTGCTGGGCAACAACTACAAGCAGACCCAGGCGCTGTCGCTGGCGCAACGCCGCGCGCGCGAGCGTGTCGCCGAATACCGGCGCCTGATCGGCGACCTGGAAAGCCGCGGCAAGCTGGACCGCGCGCTGGAATTCCTGCCGTCCGACGAGCAGCTCGCCGAGCGCATCAGCAGTGGCCAGGGCCTGACCCGGCCGGAACTCTCGGTGCTGATTTCCTACAGCAAGATCGACCTCAAGGAAGCGCTGCTGGAATCGCCGGTGCCGGATGACGACTACCTGATCCGGGACATGGAGACCGCGTTTCCGCAACTGCTCGGCGAACGCTTCGGCGAGGCCATGCGCCGCCATCGGTTGAAGCGCGAGATCGTCAGCACGCAGATCGCCAACGACCTGGTCAACCACATGGGCATCACCTTCGCCCACCGGCTCAAGGTCTCCACCGGGATGACCGCGGCGAACGTCGCCGCCGCCTACGTGATCGTGCGCGATGTGTTCCATCTGCCGCACTGGTTCCGCCAGATCGAGGCGCTGGATCACCAGGTGCCGGCCGAGGTGCAGCTGAACCTGATGGAAGAGCTGATGCGCCTCGGCCGCCGCGCCACCCGCTGGTTCCTGCGCAGCCGGCGCAACGAGCTGGACGCCGCGCGCGACGTGGCGCACTTCGGCCCGCGCATCGCCGCGCTGGGGCTGAAGCTCGACGAGTTGCTGGAAGGCCCGACGCGCGAGCTGTGGCAGGGTCGCTACCAGGGCTACGTGGAGGCCGGCGTGCCGGAACTGCTGGCGCGGATGGTGGCGGGTACCAGCCACATCTACACGCTGCTGCCGATCGTCGAGGCCGCCGATGTGACCGGCCAGGACGCGGCGCTGGTGGCGAAGGCCTACTTCGCCGTGGGCAGCGCACTGGACCTGACCTGGTACCTGGCGCAGATCACCGGGCTGCCGGTGGAAAACAACTGGCAGGCGCTGGCCCGCGAAGCCTTCCGCGACGACCTCGACTGGCAGCAGCGTGCGATCACCGTGTCGGTGCTGCAGGGCGAGGGCGGGGCGGACATCGATGCGCGGGTGGCCGCCTGGGTCGAGCGCAATCTGCCGCTGGTGGAACGCTGGCAGGCGATGCTCGCCGAGCTGCGCGCCGCCAGCGGCACCGACTACGCGATGTACGCCGTGGCCAGCCGCGAACTGATGGACCTGGCCCACAGCGGCAGCCAGGCGGGCTGCATGCCGTGACGCGTGCGCACGCGGGTTGCACCCGCCCTGCGTTTTCGTAGGGTGGGTTAGCCGCCACGCGCAGGCAGCGGCATTCGCGAGAAGCGTGCGGCGGCGTAACCCACCGGGCAGCGGTTGGTAGTGGCACCCCGTGGTGGGTTACGCGGCTGTGTGGTTCGGAGCGGGCAGGCGGATCTAGCGAGGCCGCTAACCCAGCCTAAGGTTCGGAGCCGGCTCGCCGCTGTCGAATGCACGCGCCGCTTTTCGTAGGGTGGGTGCAACCCGCGAACCGACCCGCGTTTCGTAGGGTGGGTTAGCCGCCACGCGCAGGCATAGGCATTCGCGAGACGGGTGCGGCGGCGTAACCCACCGGGCGGAGGTTGGTCGGGACACCGCTTGGCGGGTTACGCGGCTATCCGGTTCGGAGCGGGTAGGCGGATCGAGCGATCGCCGCTAACCCACCCTACGGTTCGGAGCCGGTTCGCCGCTGTCGAATGCACGCGTCGTTTTCGTAGGGCGGGTGCAACCCGCGAACGGATAAGTCAGTGATCAGCCTCCCGGACGCGCCACCAGGCCTTTCAGCAGCGCCTGGTGAAAACGCTCGGGCGCCTGGATCTGCGGGGAATGGCCCAGGTCGGGGAAGGTCACCAGCACCGCGCCGGGAATCCGCGCGGCGGCTTCCTTGGCCAGTTTGGGGTAATTGCCGAGCTGGCTGCGCAACGCCTCGGGGGCCGCGTCCTTGCCGATCGCGGTGGTGTCCTTTTCGCCGATGATCAGCAGGGTCGGCACCTCGATCCGCTCAAGTTCGTAGTACACCGGCTGGGTCTGGATCATGTCGTAAGTGAGCGCCGAGCTCCAGGCGACGGCTTCGCGCCCCGGTCCGTTGAACATCCCCGCCTGCATCTGCACCCAGTTGTCCCATTCCTGCTGCCATTGCCCGGCGTAGTAGGTGCTCCGCTGGTAGCTGCGGATGCTCTCGGCGGTGGTGTTCAGCTCGCGGGCATACCACTCGTCCACGCGTCGATAGGGCACGCCCTTGGCTTTCCAGTCCTCCAGACCGATGGGATCGACCAGCACCAGTTGCTCCAGCTGATGCGGGTACATCAGGGCGTAGCGGGTGGCGAGCATGCCGCCCATGGAGTGGCCGAGCAGGCTGAAGCGCTCGATGCCCAGGCTTTGCAGCAGTGCGTGGGTGTTGCTCGCCAGTTGCTGGAAGCTGTACTGGTAGTGCTCGGGCTTGCTCGATTTGCAGAAGCCGATCTGGTCCGGCACCACCACCCGGTAACCGGCGCCGGTGAGCGCCCTGATCGTGCCTTCCCAGGTCGCGGCACAGAAATTCTTGCCATGCAGCAGCACCAGCACGCCGCCGTTCGGGCGTTCGGGCAGCACGTCCATGTAGGCCATCTGGCGTTTACCGCCCTGGGATTCGAACTCGAAATGCTGCACAGGGTAGGGATAGTCGAAGCCTTCGAGCTGGGCGCCGTAACTCGGCGTTTCCGCCCTAACGGTGGCGGCGGCGCACAGCACGAGCGCGGGTAACCAGCGTCTGTACATGATGTCGTTCCTTATCCGAAGTGAGCGTTACGCCTGTTTGTGAACCTGCGGCGGCGCTTCGGTTCGAGCGATGGCGCTTCGGCCAGACAGGACGCCCTTGGCAGGCCAGCAGCGCCGACGAAAGGTTATCTATCTCAACCTGTACAGGAATTCGATAAACGGGAATTCGTGTAGGATTTTCCTCTGTGTCACTCTATGCCGGTATATTTATCAGGCGGTTGCAGCGTGATGCAGCACGCATCGATCATCCCGGCCGTAGGCGAATCGACCCGTTCGAGTCCCGTTCCGGCTCCGTGAGAGGAACGCCCTTGTCCCCCAGTGAACGTGCAGCCGCGCTGGCCAGCGCCAGCGAAGTCTGTGCCCGAGAACCCATCCACATCCCCGGCAGCATTCAGCCGCATGGATTCCTGCTGGTGTTCGAGGCGTCCGACCTCAAGGTCATTCAGGCCAGCGAAAACGTTGCCGACCTGCTCGGCGTCGAAGTCGCAGGCGTGCTCGGCCGTCACTTCGACGAGTTGCTCGAAGACGCCGAACGGCTGCGCGGCAAGCTCGATTCGCTGGCCAGCGAGGACCGCAATCCGTTTCACCTCGCCGACGTGACGTTCCGGGTCGGCGATCCGGGCTCGGCGTTCGCCCTGATGGTGCATCGCCACGACGGCGTGCTGATCACCGAGTTCGAGGCCGTGGACAATGGCACCGCCGCCTACCCGGACCTCTATCCGCTGGTGCGCACCTTCGTCACGCGTCTGCAGGAAACGCCCACCGTCGAGTTGCTTTGCCAACTGGCGGTGACCGAAGTCAAACGCATGACTGGATTCGGCCGGGTCAACGCCTACCGCTTCGATGCCCTCGGCAACGGTGTGGTGATAGCCGAAGACGCCGATCCGGATTACCCGCGTTACCTCGGCCTGCATTTCCCGGCCTCGGACATTCCGCAGCAGGCGCGCGCGCTCTACCGCGCCAACCGCATCCGTGTTATCGGCGATGCCGACTATCGACCGTCGCCGATCCTGCCGCCGCTCAACCCCGTCAGTGGCCAGCCGCTGGACCTGAGTTACGCGGCGCTGCGCAGCGTTTCGCCGGTGCACGTGCAATACATGAAGAACATGGGCACCCGCGCCTCGATGTCGATATCCATCGTCGTCGACGGCGCGCTCTGGGGACTGATTTCCTGCCACGACGCCGCGCCGCAGCGAGTGGGCTTCCAGACCCGTACCGCCTGCGAGATGCTCGGCCGCATCCTGTCGCTGCAGATCGAAGCCAAGGAAACCCACGCCAACGCCGACAGGGGCTCAAGCTGCGCGAGCACATCGTGCAGATGCTCTCGCTGATGGCCGATCGCGAACGTGGCAGCGTCGCCGAGGGACTGCTGGCGGCACCGGACTTGCTTCTTGGTTTCGCCCGCGCCAGCGGTGCGGCCATCGTCCTCGCCAACCGCTGCGAGCTGATCGGCGAGACGCCGCCGCGCGAAGCCGTGGAGGCGCTGGTGCGCTGGCTGGCCGAGAGGGAGGTCGGCGAGGAATTCCACACCCATAACGTCGGGCGCGACATCGCCGAACTGACTGAGCTGAGCCGGTACGCCGGCGGGCTGCTGGCGGTGTCGCTCTCCGAGCTGCACTCGCACTACCTGATCTGGTTCCGCCCGGAGCTGGTGCGCACGGTCAACTGGGCTGGAAAGCCTGAGAAACACCTTGGGCAAGGCGGCGCGCTGAACCCGCGGCACAGCTTCGAAAGCTGGCAGGAAACCGTTTTCGGCCAGTCGGCCGGCTGGGACCAGCTGGAAGTCGACAGCGCGCTGGAGTTGCGCAATGCGGTGCTTGGCATCGTCCTGCGCAAGGCCGAAGAGCTGGCCCAGCTGGCCGGCGAGTTGAAGAAGTCCAATCGCGAGCTGGAGGCGTTTTCCTACAGCGTTTCCCACGACTTGCGGGCGCCGCTCCGACATATCGCCGGCTACGCCGAGTTGCTGGGCGAGGTCGAGGGCGGGCGCCTGACCGACAGTGGGATGCGCTTCCTTTCCAATATCAGCGATTCGGCGCGTTTCGCCGGTACGCTGGTGGACAACCTGCTGAGCTTTTCCCAGATGGGCCGTGCCGCGCTGCACCTGTCGGACGTCAACCTGCCCGCGCTGGTCGACTCGATCCGCCAGGAGATGCTTCCGGATTACCAGGAGCGCACGGTGGAATGGCACATCCAGCCGCTGCCGATCCTGATCGCCGACGCGGCGTTCATTCACCTGGCGCTGCGCAACCTGCTGTCCAACGCTATCAAGTACAGCCGTACCCGCGACGTCGCGGTGATCGAGGTGGGCGCCGAGGAACACCCCGACGAACATTGGGTCTATGTGCGCGACAATGGTGTCGGCTTCGACATGGAGTACGCCAGCAAACTGTTTGGCGTGTTCCAGCGCATGCACCGGATGGAAGAGTTCGAAGGCACCGGTATCGGTCTGGCCAGCGTGCGCCGCATCATCGAGCGGCACGACGGACGGGTCTGGGCGGAAAGCCGACCGGACCAGGGTGCGACCTTCTATTTCGCGCTGCCCAAACGAATACATGCCCGCGTTTCACGCTGAGAGGTGATTCAAGCAAATGCTCAAACCCATCCTGTTGGTCGAGGATAACCCGCACGATCTCGAGCTGACCCTGGTCGCGCTCGAGCGCAGCCAGCTCGCCAACGAGGTCATCGTGCTGCGTGATGGCGCAGAGGCACTGGATTACCTGTTCCGCCGCGGCGCGCATCGGGACCGTGGTGAAGGCAACCCGGCGGTGCTCCTGCTGGACCTGAAACTTCCCAAGGTGGACGGCCTCGAAGTGCTCGAGGCGGTACGCAACGCCGAATCGTTGCGCAGCATGCCGGTGGTGATGCTGACCTCCTCCCGCGAGGAGCCCGACTTGCAGCGCGCCTATGCGCTGGGGGTGAATGCTTACGTGGTCAAGCCGGTCGAGTTCAAGGATTTCGTCGCCGCGATTTCCGACCTGGGCATCTTCTGGGCGGTGCTCAACGAACCGCCGCCTGGCTCCGCGCGCCTGGCGCGTCGGCTCACGCCCCGTTCCGGTGGCGACGAGCAATGAGCAGGCCGCCGCGCGCAGCGGCGTGTTCAGCTGTCGTTCCGCCGCCTGTGGCCGGCATTTCCGAGGTACCGAAGTTGGCGGTGATCGATGTCCGCTAGACCGTTGAAGATGCTTTTCGTCGAGGACAGCCCGCATGACGCGGAACTGACTCTGGCGACCCTCAAGCGTCATGGCTTCCAGGTCGACTGGACCCTGGTGCACAGCCATCAGGGCGTCGAGCAGGCGCTGCTTGCCGAGAGCTTCGACCTGATCCTTTCCGACTTCCTGCTGCCGGGTTCCTCCGGCATGCAGGCGCTGCAGGTCGCGCGTCGTCTCGCACCGGAAATCCCGTTCCTGTTCCTCTCCGGCATCTTCGGCGAGGAACACGCGGTCGAGATGATGCGCCTGGGCGCCGTCGACTACGTGCTCAAGCAGAACCTCACCTTCCTGCCCAAGGCCATCGAACGGGCGATGGCGGAAGTCTCCGAGCGTCGCGAGCGGCGCCGTGCCGAGGACGCGTTGCATGAGGTCGAGCTGCGCGCCGACCTCGCCATCGAAGCGGCTCGCCTCGGCCTATGGGACTACCGGCCGCAGACCGATACGCTGATCTGGGACGCACGCTGCAAGGCTCTGTATGGCCTGCCCAGCGGCAAGCAGGTGCGCGACATGGCCACCTTTCTCGACGCCTGCGATCCGGCCGATCGCGAGCGCCTGCATGAGCAGGTGACGCGCACGTTGTCGCGCGACAGTGGCGACGAGTTGAGCGTCGAGTACCGCATTCAGGTGGCGGGTTCGGTGCGCTGGCTGTCGATCCGCGGGCGCGCCTCCTTCGAGGATGGCCGCTGCGTGCGCCTGATCGGCGTGCTGCAGGACATCAGCGAACAGAAACAGGTGACCCTGGCGCTGCAGGAGCTGAACCAGACCCTCGGCGAACGCGTCGAGCGACGCACGCGCGAACGCGATCGCACCTGGGACCTGTCACGCGAACTGCTCGCGGTGATGCGCTTCGACCTCACGCCCATCGCCCTCAACCCGGCCTGGCACGAAACCCTGGGCTGGTCGCGGGAGGAGTTCCTGCAAGGGCCGCTGTGGCATCTGCTGCACCCCGACGATGTCGCCAGCACCCGTGCCGAGGCGCAGCGCATCGCCGACGGCTACGTTTCCACGCGCTTCGTCAACCGCCTGCGTCACGCCGACGGCGGCTATCGCTGGATGTCCTGGACGGTGGTGCCGGAGCAGAGCCTGATGTACGCCGCGGTGCGCGACATCACCAGCGAGCGCGAGGCCCTGGACGAGCTGGCCAGCAGCAACCGCCAACTGCTCGAACAGATCGCCGAGCGCGAGCGCGTCGAGGCCGCCCTGCAGCAGATGCAGCGCCTGGAAGCGGTCGGCCAGCTGACCGCGGGCGTAGCCCACGACTTTAACAATCTGCTGACGGTGATCCTCGCCAGCGGCTCCTTCCTGGCCCGCGATCTGCCGGCGACGCCCGAGTTCGACAAGGCGCGCCAGCGCCTGCGGAACATCCGCGAGGCGGGCGAGCGCGGTGCCAAGCTCACCGGGCAACTGCTGGCCTTCTCGCGTCGCCAGCGGCTGACGCCGGAGCCGGTCGACCTCAACGAAACCGTGCGCGGCATGCTCGAGCTGTTGAAGAGCACGCTCGGTGGCAGCGTGCTGATCGAGACCGAGCTGGCCGACGATCTGCGCCTGGCGCTGGTCGATCCGACGCAGCTGGAACTGATCATCCTCAACCTGGCGATCAACGCGCGGGACGCCATGGCGATGGGCGGCACCCTCTGCCTGAGCACCCGGCGCGAACGGGTCGAAACGCCGCCGTTGGGTGCCGAGGACCCTGAGCCGGGCGACTACGTGGTGCTGTCGGTGCGCGACTCGGGCACCGGGATGAGCGACGAGGTGCTGGCCAAGGCCTTCGAGCCATTCTTCACCACCAAGGATGTCGGCAAGGGTTCCGGCCTGGGCCTCGCCCAGGTGTTCGGCTTCGCCAAGCAGTCCGGCGGCGGCGCGCGCATCGACACCCGCCTCGGTGCCGGCACCACGGTCAGCGTCTATCTTCCCTGCGCGCCGGAGGAAACGCTCGACGCGCCGCCGTCGCCGGCCGAAGCTGCGCATGACGAGACGCAGGGTCAGGCGTGCCAGGTGCTGCTGGTGGATGACGACCCCAACGTGCGCGCGGTGACCGCGATGCTGCTCGACGACCTCGGCTACCGGGTGGTCGAGGCGGACAGCGGCGTGCAGGCGCTGGAGCTGCTCGACGAGCACGTCGACATTCTCCTCGCCGATTTCGCGATGCCCGGCATGAACGGTGCTGAAGTGGCGCGCGCGGTGCGCCGGCGCTTCCCGGACATGCCGGTGGTGTTCATCACCGGTTACGCCGAGTTGGGGGGGCTGGACGTGGAGAACTCTCTGATCCTGCCCAAGCCGTTTCGCGGCGAGGAACTGTCGGCGAAGCTCAATGCGGCGTTGTTGTCCGCCGAATCGCGCGCCGGCGGCTGATCGCGCGGGGCCCGTTTCTCAGGCGCGCGCGTCGCGCAGGCTGGCGAGAAAGCTCGGCACGTCCGCAGCGCCAGCCTGGCGCAGGGCGCGGCCGAGCGAGTCGGCGGCGGCTTCCTCGCGCGGCAGTAGCAGCCATTCCGGCGTTTCGGGCGGGCTGATCCGGTCGAGGCGCGCGTAGGGCGTACCGTGGCTCAGCAGCAGGTCCATGAATTGGGGATGTACCCAGGCTTGCTCCGGCAGCGCGAGCACGTGGAAGGCTGCGTCCAGCGCCGCCAGTCCCGCCGGGTTCAGCCGATAGTGCTGGCGAATCGCCGGAAGGATCACCTGCAGCCCACGCCGACGCGCATAGGCCAGCGCCACGCCGAAGGCCGCTACCTGCTGGTGGCCACCCCAGTACAACCGGTTGCCGTGCCAGTCGGCCTGGCGCACCTCGATCTGCTGGCCGCTGAGGTAGCGAGGCAGGGCCAGGCTGATCGCCTTGACGAAATCCTTGTAGCTGATGATGCGCACCGCGCGCCCGGCCGGCGTTGTCGCGAAATCTTCCAGATGCGCAAGCGGGGGTTGCTCGCCGCGCGGCGCGCAGACGCCGTCCAGTTCGCGCAGGTCGAACGCCTCGCTCTCCAGGCTCTGCAGCTCGACGCAGCGCACCAGCAGCGCGTGGGCTTGCGCCTTGACCTGCTGCACCGGACCGGAGAGCGCGCCGCGCGGCAGGTCGAGCAGGCGTTCCAGCGGAGGGCCGTCCTGCCACCAGATGCTGTCCTCCGGTCGCTGCAGCGCCTTGAACGGCAGATACTCCAGCCCAGCGTGCTCGAGTCGCGGGCGCTGCCGGCCGCCCAGGCCCAAACGCTGCGCAAACTGGGACAGGCGCATGGCGAAGGAGGGTGGTTCGGGCACGGACATGGCGGCGCTTCTACTCCCGTAATGGCCGCAGTGTGGCTATGGACGGCGGGTTGACGCTACAACAATCTTTTGACGTCGGAGAGTCGATTCTTCCCGGATGAAGCGCTGTGGCACACTTCGCGAAACCGATCCCACGGACACGCCATGCAGCGCATCCTGCTCGACATTCACATCCCGGCCGACCGCCTGCTGGCGCTCTATCAGGGCCGCGCCAACCGCATCCTGCTCAAGGCCCGGGACGGCCGCAGCGTGAGCCTTCCGGCGCATCATCTGCGGCCGTATTTCGTCCATGACGGGGTGCACGGCGCCTTCGAGCTGCAGGTGAGTGATTCCGGCGAGCTACTGGAGCTACGGCGCCTCGCTTGAAGGTCGCCGCCCCGGCTATAATCCGCGGCTCGCTCACGACCCGAAGCCCGCCCAATGTATAACCTGGCTCGCGACCTGCTGTTCAGACTCTCCCCGGAAACCTCCCATGACCTGTCCCTGGACCTGATCGGTGCAGGCGGGCGGCTGGGCATCAATCGCCTGCTGACCAAGCCGCCGGCAAAACTGCCGGTCTCGGTGATGGGCCTGGAGTTTCCCAATCCGGTGGGCCTGGCCGCGGGTCTGGACAAGAACGGCGATGCCATCGACGGCTTCGCCCAGCTGGGTTTCGGTTTCGTCGAGATCGGCACCATCACGCCGCGTCCGCAGCCGGGCAACCCCAAACCACGGCTGTTCCGCCTGCCGGAAGCCGAGGCGATCATCAACCGCATGGGCTTCAACAACCGCGGCGTCGACTACCTGCTGCAGCGGGTCGCCGCGGCGAAGTTCGGCGGCATCCTCGGCATCAACATCGGCAAGAACTTCGACACGCCGGTCGAGCGCGCGGTGGACGACTACCTGATCTGCCTGGACAAGGTCTACGCCCACGCCCGCTACGTGACGGTCAACGTCAGCTCGCCGAACACGCCGGGGCTGCGCAGCCTGCAGTTCGGCGACTCGCTCAAGCAGTTGCTCGAGGCCCTGCGCCAGCGCCAGGAAGACCTGACGGCGAAGCACGGCAAACGCGTGCCGCTGGCGATCAAGATCGCCCCGGACATGACCGACGAGGAAACCGTGCTGGTCGCCGAGGCGCTGCGCGATGCGGGCATGGACGCGGTGATCGCCACCAACACCACGCTCGGCCGCGAAGGCGTCGAAGGGTTGCAGCACGGCGACGAGGCGGGTGGGTTGTCCGGCGCGCCGGTACGGGACAAGAGCACGCATACGGTGAAGGTGTTGGCAGGCGAGCTGGGCGGGCGACTGCCGATCATCGCGGTGGGCGGCATCACCGAAGGTAGGCATGCGGCGGAGAAGATCGCCGCCGGCGCCAGCCTGGTGCAGGTCTATTCGGGGTTCATCTACAAGGGCCCGGCGCTGATCCGTGCCGCCGTCGACGCCATTGCGGCGCTGCCGGGCTCGGCTCGCTAGCTTCGGGGGCCATGAAAAAGGGCTCCCGAAGGAGCCCTGGGCACTACGCCCGCCGCCCGGTTGGGGCGCGCTTCATGAGATGTAATCGATCCTGATCAGCCGACGGCGTGAAGTTCGTTAAGACGATGAATGCCGGCGGTGCCGGTAAATCCATCCCACTGATCGCCACGTCCCTCGCGCCAGCCGTTGATCCAGGCTTGGCGGGTGGCCGCAAGGGTGAAAGGACAAAGGTCGCGGGATTTACCATGAATACCGTGCTGATAACCACGCAAGAATGCTCGTTCCAACGGATCACGCTTAAGTCTTCTCATAGGGTGTTGCCCTCACTGGTTGACTGTTATATGTCCCGTTGGCCTCGTGGCGAGGCCAGGCAGAATGCGATCTGCCGACGGAGCCGCTGCCGGCGTCGCGGTCTCCTTCCAGCGGCGTTGCACCGATGGGGTAACTGAGTTCTAACCAATGCCTGGAAGCATTGGAATGATCGTTTTGTCATAAGCACGTAATGCTTTTCTGAGTGAGGCCATAAGAACAGGGCGGGTTGGCACCTGACGGCGCATGAAGGCCGGCGCAACCGCGGCAGTAGACGGGGCGCCGACCAGGGCGTTATTGCGAACTACTCTTGCCTGTGAGGACTCACTATTCCGACGAAGGGTCGTCTACGACCTTTTGCCACTTTCTGACGCGGCAGACACTGCCCGTCATCGACCGCCGCAGGCACCTGGAAACTCATGTCGGACCGTTACGAACTCGTTCTCACCTGCCCCAAGAGCCTCGAAGGGCTGCTACTCGAAGAAGCCACTGCCCTGGGACTGGAAGAGCCGCGCGAACAGACCGCGGCGATTCGCGGTTTCGGCAGCCTGGAGCTGGCCTACAAATTGTGCCTCTGGTCGCGCCTGGCCAACCGCGTTCTGCTGGTTCTCGACCGCTTCACGATCAAGGACGCCGAATCGCTGTACGACGGCGTTCATGCCATCGACTGGAGCGAACATCTACAGCCTGACGGCAGCCTGGCGGTGGAGTTCAGCGGTCATGGTTCGGGCATCGACAACACCCACTTCGGCGCGCTGAAGGTCAAGGATGCGATCGTCGATCGCCTGCGCCAGCCCGACGGCACGCGGCCCTCGGTGGACAAGATTAACCCGCATCTGCGCGTGCACCTGCGCCTGGACCGCGGCGAGGCGATCCTGTCCCTCGACCTGTCCGGGCACAGCCTGCACCAGCGCGGCTACCGCCTGCAGCAGGGCGCGGCGCCGCTGAAGGAAAACCTCGCCGCGGCGGTCCTGATCCGTGCCGGCTGGCCGCGCATCGCCGCCGAGGGCGGAGCGCTGGCGGACCCCATGTGCGGTGTCGGCACTTTCCTGGTGGAGGCGGCGATGATCGCCGCTGACATCGCGCCGAACCTGACCCGCGAGCAGTGGGGTTTCAGCGAATGGCTGGGCCACGTGCCGGCCTTGTGGAAGAAGCTGCAGGGCGAAGCCCAGGAGCGTGCCGCCGCCGGCCTGGCGCGGCCGCCGCTGTGGATTCGCGGCTACGAGGCCGATCCGCGGCTGATCCAGCCGGCGCGCAACAACATCGAACGTGCCGGGCTGAGTGACTGGATCAAGGTCTACCAGGGCGAAGTGGCGACCTTCGAGCCGCGTCCGGACCAGAACCAGAAAGGCCTGGTCATCAGCAACCCGCCCTACGGCGAGCGTCTGGGCGACGAGGCGAGCCTGCTGTACCTCTACCAGAACCTCGGCGAACGTCTGCGCCAGGCGTGCATGGGCTGGGAGGCGGCGGTGTTCACCGGCGCGCCGGACCTCGGCAAGCGCATGGGCATCCGCAGCCACAAGCAGTACGCGTTCTGGAACGGTGCCTTGCCCTGCAAGCTGCTGCTGATCAAGGTGCAGCCGGATCAGTTCGTTACCGGCGCGCGGCGCACGGCGGAGCAGCGTCAGGTCGAACGCGAGCAGGCGCACGCCGAGGAAACCGCGCAAGCGCCGAAGCTCAACCGGAACGGCAACCCGATCAAACCGACGCCAGCGCCCGCGCCGGTGGTCGAGCAGGCTCGTCTGAGCGAAGGCGGGCAGATGTTCGCCAACCGCCTGCAGAAGAACCTCAAGCAACTGGGCAAATGGGCCAGGCGTGAGGGCATCGACTGCTACCGCGTGTATGACGCCGACATGCCGGAGTACGCCCTGGCCGTCGATCTGTACCACGACTGGGTGCACGTGCAGGAATACGCCGCGCCCAAGTCGATCGATCCGGAAAAGGCCCAGGCCCGCCTGTTCGATGCCCTGGCGGCGATTCCGCAGGCGCTGAACGTCGACAAGAGCCGGGTGATCATCAAGCGACGCGAGCGCCAGAGCGGCACCAAGCAGTACGAGCGGCAGAGCGCCCAGGGCACGTTCGTCGAAGTCAGCGAGGGCGGCGTCAAGTTGCTGGTCAATCTCACCGACTACCTCGACACCGGGCTGTTCCTGGACCACCGCCCGTTGCGCCTGCGCATCCAGCGCGAGGCGGCCGGCAAGCGCTTCCTCAACCTGTTCTGCTACACCGCCACGGCCACCGTGCACGCGGCCAAGGGCGGCGCGCGGACCACCACCAGCGTCGACCTGTCGAAGACCTACCTGGACTGGGCGCGGCGCAACCTGTCGCTCAACGGCTTCTCCGACAAGAACCGCCTGGAACAGGGCGACGTGATGGCCTGGCTGGCCGCCGACACCAACCAGTACGAGCTGATCTTCATCGACCCGCCGACCTTCTCCAATTCCAAGCGCATGGAGGGCGTGTTCGACGTGCAGCGCGACCATGTGCAGTTGCTGGACCTGGCGATGGCACGCCTGGCGCCCGGTGGCGTAGTCTATTTTTCCAACAATTTCCGCAAGTTCCAGCTCGATGAGGCACTTGCCCTGCGTTACCGGGTGGAGGAAATCAGCGCCGAGACCATCGCCGCCGATTTCGCCCGCAACCCGCGTATCCACCGCGCCTGGCGTTTTCAGCCGCTGAACGGCTGAGCAAACCGCGCTGGGCAGGCCGTCCTCTCCCCAACAGAGTGGTGTATGAAGCGACCGAACGCGTTCAAGAAGAATCGGGGCTACATAGATCCAGCCACGGCTGGCTGGATGACCATCGGCGCGTCGCTGATTCTGGGCGCGCTGATCACCGTCGCGGTGTCCATCGTCACGCGTCACTTCTATGAGCAGCAGTTGCAGGAGCGCTTCGAGCTGGCCGCCGTCGAGCGTGCCAGCCTGGCCCGGGAGCGGCTGATCGACCAGACCCAGCGTCTGGACGCGCTGAGGCGGTTCTTCGTTTTTTCCGAGGACGTCGATCGCCGGTCTTTCGAGGGCTACAGCGAGCCACTGCTGAACGACACCTTCGCGCTGACCTGGTATCCGCGCATCGAGGCGAGTGCCCGCGATGCCTTCGAGGCCGCCGTACGCGAGGATGGCGTGGCCGACTTCCGCATCCGCGAGCTCGCCGATCCGGACGGGGACGACCTGGCACTGCGCCCGGCCGGCGAACGCGCCGAATACTTCCCCTTGCTCTACAGCGTCTCGCATCAGGCGCCGCGCCGGCCGCTGGGCTTCGACCTGCTGTCCTACGGCTCGCTGCAGCCGTTGCTCGACCGCGCGCGGACGGAGAACCTTACGATCATTTCCGAAAGCATCGCGCTGTTCGGCAGCCGCCGCCCGCAGGATCGCGGGCTGCTGATCTTCGCTCCGGTCTACAACGCCACGCCGATATCGCCGAGCGGGGCGCTGCAGGGCTACGTGGGGGCGCTGGTGAGCCTGCAGAGCCTCATGGAGTCGGGCATCTCCGACAAGAGCCGGCACAACCTGATGGTCGAACTGCTGGACGTGACGGGCGACTCGCCACAGTCGTTGTACCGTTCCGAGGACCTCGCGGCGCGCAGCGACATGCGTTACGCCTTGCAATTTCCCCTGGATAACCGGCTGTTCGAGCTGAGAATCCAGCCGACCGACCTGTTCATGCAGGCCAACCAGTCGCCGCTGGTGATCTGGGTGGTGTTGTTCGGCATCGTCCTCACGCTGCTGATCAGTGCGTTCCTCCACAGCCTGGTCAACCAGCGCCAGCGAGCCCTGGCGCTGGTCACCGAGCGCACTGCCGACCTGCGGGCTCGCGAGCAGGAGCTGGCGGCCAGCGAGCGGCGCTGGAGCTTCGCCCTGGACGGCTCGGGCGACGGGGTCTGGGACTGGGACATGCGCACCGACACCATGTTCTTCTCCGGCGCCTGGAAGAGCGGGCTGGGTTATGCGGAGGAAGACATCGGTAACAGCCTGGACGAGTGGAGCAAGCGGGTGCATCCGGACGACCTGCCGCGCGCGTTGAACACCCTGCAGCGCCACTTCGACGGCGAGCTGCCGAGCTACCTGTGCGAGTACCGCATGCAGCGTCGCGACGGCACCTGGGCCTGGATTCTGGACCGCGGCAAGGTGGTCGAGCGCGACGCCGAGGGCAAACCCACCCGCGCCATCGGCACGCATTCCGATGTCAGTTGGCGCAAGGCGGCGGAGCTGGAACTGGCGCGCGCCCACGGCCAGTTGAGCGGACTGCTGGACGCGGCGACCCAGGTGTCCATCGTCGCGACGGACATGCAGGGCCAGGTGATGACGTTCAACGTCGGCGCCCAACGCATGCTTGGCTATTCGGCGCAGGAAGCCGTCGGCCAGCTGAGCGTGCTGCAACTGCATGATCCCGAAGAGCTGCAGCGGCGGTCCGAGGAACTCGGCCAACAGCTGGGCAGGCCGGTGGAACCCCTGGAAGCCATCGCCTTCGAGGTGCTCCGGGAGAATCGCCATGACGAGCGCGAATGGACATTCGTTCGCCGCGACGGCAGCAGGCTCACCGTCAACCTGTTCCTCACCGGCATTCGCGACGAGGCGGGCACGCTGGTCGGCATTCTCGGCATCGCCACCGACATCACCGAGCGGCGTCGCGTGCGCGCGGCGCTCGAGGCGCGCGATCAGTTGCTGGAGAAACTCAGCTCGCGGGTGCCCGGGGTGATCTATCAGTACCAGTTGAACCCGGACGGCACAGCCAGCTATCCCTACGTCAGCGCGGGAATCCGCGACGTCTACGAGATCGAGCCCGAGGCGTTGCGCCGGGATGCGTCGCTGATCCACGAGCGCGTGCATCCGGACGACCGCGCGCGGGTCGATGAGTCCATCCAGCGTTCGGCCGAGCGCCTGAGCTTCTGGACCGAGGACTATCGCGCGCTGCTGCCCGGCAAAGGGTTGCGCTGGTTCCGCGCCGAGGCGCTGCCCGAGCGGCTGGCGGACGGCGCGGTGCTCTGGCACGGCTACCTCTCCGACATCACCGGCCTCAAGCTGGTCGAACAGGAGCTGCGTGAACTGTCGATCACCGATTCGCTCACCGGCGTGTACAACCGCCGCTACTTCCAGCAGCAGCTGGAAATCCAGATCGTGCGTTTGCAGCGCCATCCCGGCGCGCTGTCGGTGGTGATGCTGGACATCGATCGCTTCAAGCAGATCAACGACCAGTTCGGTCACGGCACCGGGGATCTGGTGCTCAAGCGGATCAGCCAGCGCATCGGCCACCGGGTGCGGCGCAGCGACGTGTTCTGTCGCCTGGGCGGCGAGGAGTTCGCCGTGCTCTGCCCGGATACCGACCTGCAACAGGCGGACATCCTCGCCCGCGCGCTGCTCGAAGAGCTGCGCCGCGATCCGGTGGAGGGCGTGGGTGTGGTCACTGCCAGTTTTGGCGTGGCCCTGTGGCAGCCGGGAGAGGACGCCGACGCGTTGCTGCGCCGGGCGGACGCAGGCGTCTACGCGGCGAAGCAGGCGGGCAGGGATCGGGTGGTGGTGAACTACGGTTGAGCAGCAGGCGCGCCGTCATCGCTGACGGTGCGCCCGTGGACCTCAACGCGTGGCGGTGCTGTTGGCGAGCTTGGGCTGGCGATACAGCTCGACGAGGATCTGGTCGAGCACCGAGGAGGCGCCCCACGGCCGCGGATCGTTGAGGATCGCCACCACCGCCCAGGTGTTGCCGTTGATGTCGCGACTGAAACCGGCGATGGCGCGCACGTTGTTCAGCGTGCCGGTCTTGATGTGGGCCTCGCCGACCAGGGCGGTTTTGTGCAGGCGCTTGCGCATCGTCCCGTCCATCGCCGCCAAGGGCAGCGAGGAAATGTACTCCGCGGCATAACGGCTTCCCCACGCGGCTTGCAGCAGGGTCGCCATCTCGCGCGCGCTGACCCGCTCGTCCCGCGACAGCCCGGAGCCGTTCTCCATCACCAGGTGCGGTGCGGTCAGTCCCTTCTTCGCCAGCCACTGGCGCACCACGCGTTGCGCGGCCTTGCCGTCGTCGCCATCGGCGTCGTTGCGAAACTGCGCGCCGAGGCTGAGGAACAGCTGCTGGGCCATGGTGTTGTTACTGAACTTGTTGATGTCGCGGATGATCTCGACCAGGTCCGGCGAATAGGCACGGGCCAGCAGGCGGGCGTCCTTGGGTACCACGTCGACGCGGTTGCCGCCGAGGATGCTGCCGCCCAGTTCCTGCCAGATCGCCCGCACGGCGCCGGCGGCGTAGTCCTTGTGATCGAGCAGCGACAGGTAGGTCTGCGCGCTGCAACCTTCGGCCAGTTCGCCGCTGGCCGTCACGGTGACGCCGCCGTCGGGGTTGTTCACCGAGTTGTAGACGACGTCCGGGTAGGTCTTGCACTTGCTCGCCTTCAGTGGCTTGACCCGGTTGTCGATCTGCACGTTGGCCATCGGCGGTTCGACCGCGACCGAAACCTTGCCGCTGTCGGTGCGGGCGATGAAGCGCATGGCCTTGAGGTTGATCAGCAGCGAGTCCGGGCGGACCAGGAACGGCTTGTTGCTGTCGCCGCCGTCGTCGTTGAACTCCGGCAGGTTGGGCTGGATGAAGTAGCTGCGGTCGAGCACCAGGTCGCCGGTGACTTTCTGTACGCCGTTGGCGCGCAGGTCGCGCATCAGCAGCCAGAGCTTCTCCATGTTCAGCTTGGGATCGCCGCCGCCCTTGAGGTAGAGGTTGCCGTTGAGCACGCCATCCTTGAGCTGTCCGTCGGCGTAGAACTCGGTGCGCCACTGGTAGGTCGGGCCGAGCATTTCCAGGGCGGCGTAGGTGGTCACCAGTTTCATGGTGGACGCCGGGTTCACCGACACGTCGGCGTTGTAGATGGTGGTCTGGCCCGGGCCGTTGAGCGGTATGGCCACCAGGGAGAGGGAGTTGGGCGAGATCTTGTTGGCCTTCAGCGTCTGCTGCACCTTGTCCGGCAGCGCGGTGCTGACATTGGCGGCGAAGCTGAAGGAGGGCGCGCCGATGGCGAGCGGCAGCAGGCTGGCGAGGGCCAGGCGGCGAAGAATTCGATTCATGGGTAGGAGAGAGAAAGCGAAGCGTGGCATAGGGGGAAATTCCCACATCGTCAGGGAAGTGGCCGCATTATGCCCGAAGGCCGCGGCGCTGCCGAACGATGATTGAGGCGCCGTTATTTCCCTTCGGCGCCATGGAGGCGGGCGCGCGGCCGGCTAAACTGCTAGAGTGCCGCGCGTTTATCACTCTCGAGGACTTACTCCATGGCTACCAACCGTTCCCGCCGCCTGCGCAAGAAACTCTGCGTCGATGAATTCCAGGAGCTGGGCTTCGAGCTGAACCTGACCTACAAAGACGGCCTCGACGACAAGGCGATCGACGATTTCCTCGATGCCTTCCTCGACGATGCCATCGCGGCCAACGGCCTGAGCTATGTCGGCGGCGACGACTACGGCTTCGTCTGCCTCGGCAAGCGCGGTTCGGTCGACGAAGAACAGCGTACCCAGGTCGAAGCCTGGCTGAAGGGCCGCAGCGAACTGACCGAGTACAAACTCAGCCCGCTGATGGACGTCTGGTATCCGGAAAACCCGATCAACCCGGCGTAATACCTGAGCGCAGGCGCGGCTCCGTCACGGAACGCGCCCGCTATCGCAACACCGCGTCACTCCCGCCTTTCGCCGGTATCCGCCGGTTCCGCTTTTCGGTCCAGACGCTTGCGCAGCAGGTCGATCACCTGGGCTACCAGCAACGCCAATGCCACCCCAAGCAGCGAGTTGAGAAGGCGCACGCCCGGCAGATGCCAGTCGCGCGACAGACTCTCCGACAGCAGCACGAAGCAGAAGGTCGTCTGCAGCACGAACAGCCCGTAATGGTTGACCTGGAAGGCGCGGCTCAGAACGATCAGCGGCAGCAGCGTCGCCACCATCAACGCCGGGCTTTGCAAGCTATGGCCGATGAACACCAGCAGCACGGCGGCCGCCAGGCTGGCGGCGCTGGCCTGTACGGCGCGCACCAGACTGTTGTGGAACTCCAGTTGCAGGGTGGTGATGACCGCCACCGTCAGCCAGTACCCGCGCGGCAGATCGGCGAGGTTCACCAGCAGGCCGGCCAGCCCGCAGGCCAGCATGCAGCCCAATGCATGCAGGCGCCATTCGCGGCGGGGCAGGCGCTGCGCGTGGCGGCGAAGCACCTTGAGCAGCGAGACGAAGCGCGGCAGCCGCGGCCACATGCGCAACCCATGGCCACCGCGCAGGGCGAAGGCGAGCAGCGTGACCCAGAGGCCGCCGAGGACGAACAGAGCGGCGACCGCGTAGGGGTTGTGCAATGCGCCCATCGCCTGCTGGCCGTGGCCGAGGCTCAGGCAGACCGCCAGGCCGACGCCGAGCTTGCCCGCCTCGTTGCCGAACCGCTGTAGCCAGGCGAGCAGCAGGCCGAAGGCCGCGAACAGCAGCAGGCTGCTGGTGGGCCAGGGCGCGGCCCAGAAGCCCAGCGCGGCGCTGCAGGCGCCCAGCGCGATCAGCAGGAGCATGCGCAACATGCCCAGGCGATGCAGCGGATTGGCCTGTGACGCCTGGAACGCGCCGACCGAAGCCCAGAGAAATCCGGGGTGGGCGCTGAACAGCCCGAGGAGCAGGGGCAATCCACAGCCGATACCCGCCACCATCGCCGGTCCCCAGGCGGGCGGTTGCGCTTTCCAGGTCAGGCTTGTGCGTAGAACCCTGTGCATCGGTGCTGGTCTTCCTCAGGCTGCCGCACCTCGTAGGGCGTGACATCGTCTTCGTGGCCGTGCGGCCCATCAGCGCTCATAGACTGACGGTTCGCCCCGGTCGTTCCCTCCGATCCGTCCGCGCCCGATGCCCGCCTGCCGGAGCGCCTCAGGTCGGCGCCGAGCGACCGGTCATTTCCCGCGCCATCTCGCTGGCATAGCTGTCGGTCATGCCGGCGATGAAATCGATCATGCGCAGGAACGAGTGGTGCAGCGAGCTATCGGGCTTCGGGGCGTTGTTGCCGAGCAGGTCGAGTATCCGCTGGTGCTTGAACGACGGCGTGCGACCGCCGTGCTGCTCCAGCGCCGCGCCGCAGAAGGCATTGAGGAGGATTTCCAGGGTCGTATAGGCGCCGATCTCGTGCAGCGTCTTGCGCTTGTCCTGGAAAATCCGCTCCCGCGCGATGGCCTTGGCGCGCAGCACACAGTGTTTCGCCGAGCCCTGCATGTGCTCGACCAGATCGCCTTGCAGGGTACCGGCAAGCAGCGCGCCTTGCTGTTCGACGAAAGCCTGGGCCGCGGCGTTGGTCAGGTGCTCGATGGCCTTGCCGCGAAGGATCGCCAGCTTGCGCCGCCGCGAGTCCTTCGGGCCCAGCTGGCGGTAGGTTTCGGGGAGGTCGCCTTCGACCAGGTCGAGCAGCAGTTCCTCGACCTCGCTGTAGTCGAGCAGCTCCATCTCCAGACCATCCTCCAGGTCGATCAGCGCGTAGCAGATGTCGTCCGCAGCCTCCATCAGGTAGACCAGCGGATGACGCGCCCAGCGTTGCTCCTCCAGCAAGGGCAGGCCGAGCTTGCCGACGATCTGCTCGAGCAGCGGCAGCTCGCTCTGGTAGCAGCCGAACTTGTGCTTCTTGTAGCCGGGCGACTGCGCGTGGCGGGACGTCCAGGGGTATTTCAGGTAGGTGCCGAGCGTTGCGTAGGTGAGCCGCGTGCCGCCATCGAACTGGTGGTATTCCAGCTGGGTGAGCACGCGAAAACCCTGGGCGTTGCCTTCGAAGTTGAGGAAGTCGGCACGCTCGACATCGCTCATGTCGTCCAGCCAGCCGCGCCCTGCGGCCTGCAGGAACCAGTGGCGGATGGCGTCTTCGCCGGAGTGACCGAACGGCGGGTTGCCGATGTCGTGGGCCAGGCAGGCCGATTGCACGATCATTCCCAGGTCGGCGGGATCGCACCAGTCCGGCAGCTCATCGCGCAGCACCTCGCCGGCCCGCATGCCCAGCGAGCGGCCGACGCAGCTGACTTCCAGCGAGTGGGTCAGGCGGGTGTGGATATGGTCGTTGCTGGTGACCGGATGAACCTGGGTCTTGCGTCCCAGGCGGCGGAACGCGCCCGAGAAGATGATCCGGTCGTGGTCCTTGTGGAAAGGGCTGCGTCCCAGTTCTTCGGTGTTCTGCAGGGACTTGCCGAGGCGTTCGCGGGTGAGCAGGGTCTGCCAATCCAAAGCGGGTACTCATCGTGGATGAATGGACCTGCTAGCTTCCCGGTTGTGGCCGGTCTATTCAAGCCGGCCCGACCGGCAACGTCGGCGCGTCGCGCGCGTCAGAGTCCGGCCGCGTCGATATCCACCAGCAGCAGGCGCCGGCCGTTGTCGATGAACAGCCCGGCGGTCAGGCAGTACTGGTTGGTCGTGGCGTCGCGGTAGGTGCTGGAGAGCGTCAGGCGGCGCTCTTCCCAGCCCTCGGCGAGTAACTGGTAGAAGTACGGGCGCCACGACCAGTTGTGGTTCAGGTAGCGCGTATCTTCGTGCCAGGCGCCGTTACGCCACTCCAGGTTGGGGCTGACCTGGGTGCCGTGGCGATCACACTCGTAGACCCGCAGCAGCCACGGGTACTGGAGCGGTGGCGGAATGCTGTGGGGAAAACCGTCGGAAGCCAGGGTGCGCAGGCTGCTCATCAGTTGAGTGAGTTGCTGACGCAGCGCCACCAGTCGCGCGCGTTCGGCCAGCTTGCGCTGCACGTAATGCTCGCGCAGCGCGGCGAAGCGCTCGACGAAGGCGTCCGAGGGGAAGAAGTTCTCCTCCGGCCTGGCGAACAGGTAGCCCTGCACGTAGCGGGCGCCGCATTCTAGGGCGAAATCCAGCTCGGCCTCGGTTTCCACGCCCTCGGCGATGATCCAGCAACCGGTCTTCTCGGCCATCTGCGCCAGGGCCTTGACCACCTCTCCGCTCGGCCCGCCTCGGGCGGCTTCCTGGAACAGGCGCATGTCGAGCTTGAGGATGTCCGGCTGCAGGGCCAGCACGCGATCCAGCTGCGAGTAACCGGCGCCGAAGTCGTCGATGGCGATGCGGGCACCGGCCTCACGGTAGCGTTGCACGACTTCCGGCAGGCGCAGGCTCGCGCCGCCCAGTTCGGTTATTTCGAAAACGATGCGTTCCGGCGCGATACCGTGGGCGCGCAGTTGCTTGAGGCTGGGGAGCGGCTGGCTGGGTCGCAGGCGGCTGATCCAGCGCGGCGAGATGTTGATGCTGAGAAACCAGTCGGCGGGCGCTTCGTCCAGGCGGCTCAGGGCGTTATCGCGAATCTGGCGATCGAGTCTGCGCAGCGCGCTGGGGGAAACCTTGGGATCGACGAAGAGGGGGCCGACGGAGGGCACGGTGCCGTCCTCCTGGCGCAGTCGACCCAGGGCCTCGACGCCCGCGATGAGGCCGGTGGCGGTATCGATGAACGGTTGGAAAAATGCTACTGCTTGCCCGTTTATCACGGACGCATCCTTGATCAGAGAAAGGGAAACAATTCAAAGGCATGGTAACGAGTTTCGGCCGAATTGTTTCCCACTGTTTGCAAGAATGCGGCCAGCGCTGCGCCGGCCTTTTACTAAGGTCGCACGACGGGACGTTCGACCACGACGGTTTTTTTCTCGACGGAACCGAACGCCTTGACCAGCGGATAGACCGCCAGCCCAAGCCGGGCGATCTTGCCCAGCATGCCCAGGCGCTTGCCGAACAGCGTCAGCACGATCCCCGCACCGATCACCAGCGGCGTCTTGTTCGTCGAGGCGGAACTGCGGGCGGACATGAACTGTTTCGCCTGCTGCAAGGGGTGCGATAACGGCTGCGAGTGGTACAGCAACTGTTGGCGGTGCATCTCCATGCGCAGGCGGACGAGGTCCTTGCGCATGGCGCGTCGGGTAGCACTGGAAAGATGGCTCATGGCAGGAGTCGCTCCCGATTGCGGGCGAGTTCTTCGACGGTCGCCTGGAACGGAACGCTGGCCATCTCGGCAAGCCGGACCGCGCGCAGCACGCAGATGATCAGTCCCAGGCCATACACGACGCACAACCCGATGATGGCCGCGAGCCGGTAGCTGTCCCAGAAACCGATCAGGATGGCGGCCGAAATGCCGATGGTCACCAGGAGCCCGAAGAACAGACTCAGACCGGAAAAGATGAACAGTTGGAAGGTTCTCGATTTCTCTTCCTGAAGCTCTATTCCGATCAGCTCCAGATGACCCTGCATGAGCCCGACGAACGCTCCGCCCAGCTTCTTCAGCGAGGGCTTGGGAGCGTTTTCAGATGGCGAAGCGTCCATTGGTTCTCCTTAGCGGCGGCTGATCAGTCCGAGCAGGAAACCGACACCTGCGGCGATACCGATCGACTGCCACGGATGCAGGTGCACGTACTCTTCGGTCGCCTCGATCGCGGCCTTGCTCTGGTCTCGGCAGACGTTCTCGCGCTCCTTGAGCATGCCCTTGGCGCGGGTGATGTTCTCGTTGATCTTGACCCGCAGTTCGTCCGCCTGGGCGCCAGCGACTTCCTTGGTGTGCTGCAGCAGACGCTCGGTGTCGGCGATCAGGGTCTGGAACTCGGCGGCGAGCGCCTCCTGGGCGTCGCGCAAGTTGCGCTTGTGCTCGGGCACGTCGATCTGGGCGAGCGGGTCGAGTTCGTCGTTCACGGAAGGATTCAGGGTGTCTTGTACGGCCACGTCAATCTCCTTTGGGCTATTGCCACTGGTGAGTGTCTCCATCTTTCGAGCCCCTGGCTTGCGGCAAGGTTCCCGAGGCGGTCGAGACGACTGTCTGAGCATTCCTGGTGCGTCGTGCATAGCTTGCGCTCCCTTCCCGTGCGGGGTGAGCGCAACGCATGCCGATAGTGGCGGCTTGCTGGACGTTTGTCATTGCCATGGGCGTCGGGCACCGATTCGCGGGCAAAAAAAACCCGCCGTGAGGCGGGCTTTTTTTCTGCCGCTGATTACATCAGTTGCAGGGTGTAGTTGAAGATCAGGCGGGTTTGGTCGGTATCGGCGTTGGCCGCACCGGTGTAGCCGCGGTAGGTACCATGACGCAGGGTCACGCCAAAGCCTTTGAGCGCGCCTTCCTGGAAGACGTAGTCGATACGCTCGTCGCGTTCCCACTCGCTCTGGTCCTTGCCAACACCATTCGTTGCCTTGATGTCGTCGCCGCTGATGTAGGCGACCGAGGCCTTCAGGCCCGGAATTCCGACTTTGGCGAAGTCATAGCTGTATTGACCGAAGGTGGAGTTTTCGCCTGCACGGGCGAACTGGTTAACCATGGCGTTGGTGAACAGGTAGAAGTCGGAGCCACCGTTGCCCTCGTTGCCGCCACTCGCGCCGGTAACGCTACCCTGGTTCAGCCAGACGAAGCCGCCGTCATCCGATACGCGCTGGTGGCCGAGCATCAGCGCGTGACCGCCGAGGCTGTAGGTGAACATGGCGCTCCAGGTGGTGTTGTCCACTTCATACTGGTTCTTGGCGTAGCCGCCGTTGTTACTGAACTGATAGCCCGCCTGGCCGTTCTTGCCGTCATCTCCGGATTTGAAGTAGCGCAGGTCGGTCTTGAACGACTGGTTGTCGCTGATCGGGTAAATGTGGGTCAGGCCGGCGAAGTGCTGGTCGTAGTAGTTTTCCAGGTTCGCGTAGTAGTACTGGAGGGTCAGATTCTTGTTGACCTTCCAGTCGGCGCCGGCGAAGCGGAACTGGTTGCTGCCGCGGGTACCGCCCGCAACCGACAGACTGGTGTAGTTGCTCGATGCGCGGCTAATCACATGGCTGAGTTGGCCTGCGCTGAACACTACGTTGTCGATTTCCTTCGAGGTGACCATGCCGCCTTCGTAGGCCTGCGGCAGCACGCGCGAATCGTTCGACAGGACTACCGGCAGGCTCGGCATCAATGTGTTGCCGTAGCGCAGTTCAGACTTGGAAAAGCGAGCCTTGGCAGTCGCGCCCATCCGGTTCCAGGCTCCTACTGCCGAGCCATCGCTATCGCTGGGGATAAAGCTGTTGCTGTTTGGGTGGTGACCACGGCCCCCATCGAGATGAAGCGCAAGCAGCCCCTGCACATCAAGGCCGAAGCCGACGGTGCCTTCGGTGAAGCCGGAGATGTAGTCAGCACGGAACGCCTGCGCCCATTCGCGTTGATCGTAACCATTCGGAGTCGTGGGGGCGGACCCTGTATAGGGATCGCGGTTATCGTTGTCGTAATAGAAGTTGCGCAGGGCCAGGCTGACCTTGCTGTCCTTCAGGAACTCGGCCTGAGCCAAGGAGGGCACTGCGATGCTGGCGCCCAGGGCTGCGAGAGCGATAGCGCGGGCAAGTGGGGTGCTGCTCATTATTGTTGTCTCCTCGTGTATATGCTGGTCGATTCGTGACCGACCGGTTACGGCGCGATGAAATAAAACATGTAGTCACTGTTTGGGCGCTTAGACTTTAGTCGGCTTGTCAGGACTTACCAAAGGGCCAGGGCGCCTCTGGGAAGAGATCCAGGCAGGGAACCGACTTCCTCCCCCGAACTCCAAGCGCATCCCCTTCCTTGGACGGGTTGATCCTACAGCCTGGCGTTGCGCTTGGACAGCCGGTGGTAGACTGCGGCGAGATGTTTTTACAGGAGCGTCGAGATGCTTCCGGAATGCCAGCTGTTGGGGACTTCGGGCTGCCATTTGTGCGAGTTGGCGGAGGCCATGCTCATGCCGTTCGTCGAGAACGGCCTGCTGGTCGAGCTGGTGGACATCGCCGAGCGGGAGGAGTGGGTGGAGCAGTACGGGCTGTCGATTCCGGTACTGCGCCGCTGCGATTCGTGGGCCGAACTGGGCTGGCCGTTCGATTCTGACCAGATAGTCGCTTTTCTTCGCTGAGCGCTCCGCCGCACCCTGAGGCGGCGGAGGCTCCCCTCATTTGTCCAGTGCCGCGCCGTTGGCGATCCAGGCGCCGATCAGGTCGCGTTCCTGCTGGGTCATCTGGGTGATGTTGCCCAGCGGCATGATCTGGTTGGTCACCGCTTGTGCCTGGATGCGCGGCGCCATCTGCTGGATCTGCTGCGGCGTGTCGAACATCACCCCCGCCGGCGCTGCGCTGAACAACGGGCTGGTCGGCTGCGCCGAATGGCAGACCGTGCAGCGTTCGTGAATCACCGCGCTGACCTTGTCGAACTCGCGGGCTGCCGGTGCCTGCTGGGCAGCCGGCTGCGCGTTCGGCGCGGGGCTGGCGGGCGTGCCGAGTCTTCCCGAGGTGACGAACGCCAGGCTGATCATGCCCAGCGCCGCCAGCGGCAGCGCCCAGGCGAACTTGCCGGTGGCGTGGCGGGTGTTGAAGTAGTGGCGGACCAGCACCGCGAGCACGGAGATGGCGGCGAGGATCAGCCAGTTGTAGTGGCTGCCGTAGGTGCTCGGGAAGTGGTTGCTGATCATGATGAACAGCACGGGCAGGGTGAAGTAGTTGTTGTGCCGCGAGCGCAGCAGGCCCTTGGCCGGAAGCGCCGGGTCGGGTTCGCGGTTCTGCTCAATGGCCGCCACCAGCGCGCGTTGCGCCGGCATGATGGTGCGGAACACGTTGCCGACCATGATGGTGCCGATCAGCGCACCGGTATGGATGTAGGCGGCGCGACCGCTGAACACCTGGGAGAAGCCCCAGGCGGCGAACACGATCAGTACGAAGAGGGTCAGGCCGAGCAGCGCCGGATGCTTGCCGAGGGCGGATTCGCAGAGCAGGTCATAGATGAACCAGCCGGCGATCAGCGCGCCCAGGCCCACCATCACCGCCTGCGCCGGGCTCAGCGAGCTGCCCGGTGCCAGCAGGTAGACGCCGGGGTTCAGGTAGTAGACCACCATCAGCAGGGCGAAGCCGGAAAGCCAGGTGCTATAGGCCTCCCACTTGAACCAGTGCAGGTTCTCCGGCATCTGCGGCGGCGCGAGCTTGTACTTTTCCAGGTGGTAGATACCGCCGCCGTGGATCGCCCAGAGGTCGCCGGACAACCCTTCGCGCGGATTGCGCCGGTCCAGGTTGTTCTCCAGCCAGACGAAATAGAAGGAAGCGCCGATCCAGGCGACCCCGACGATCATGTGTATCCAGCGAATGGTCAGGTTCAGCCATTCGGTCAAATGTGCTTCCAAGATTTCTACCTCATGCCTGCAGCGGCGGCTGCCAGTCCTTCAAAGCTCGGGGTCGAGGAGCAACTGCTCGCTCTCGTCGAAAAAATGTTCGTCGCAGTTGTTGCCGGCGCCGCTGCGGTCGACCACGAGGAAGTCGTCCCGCGCGGCGATCGCCAGTACCGGGTGATGCCAGACGCCGCGACGATAGTTCACGCCCTGGCGGCCGTCGCTGATGAAGGCGCGCACCTGCGCCGGATCGGGGCAGTCGCCGGGCGGGGCGGCCACCACCAGGAACGGCTTGCCGAGTAGCGGCACGAATGCCTGGCTGCCCTGCGGGTGGCGCTCGAGCATGCGGATGGTCAGCGGCATCTTCAGCGCCTCGGCGCGGAAGATGCTGATGATCGCCTGGTCGTCGGGCAGCTGGGTTTCCACCGTGGCCAGCTTGTGATAGCGGCGGGTGGAGCCGTTGTTGATCATGAAGAAGTCGCTGCCTTCGGTTTCGATGACGTCGCCGAAGGGGGCGAAGGCTTCCTTGGTCAGGGGCTCGATGATCAGTGTACGCATGGCAGTCCGCTTTCCTGAGTGAACGTCCTCCCTTCTCGGGAAGAGAGGCTTCGGTACTTACTTCGCCAGCTTGCCGAACAGGCGCAGGCGGCTGACGCCACCGTCCGGGAACACGTTCAGGCGCACGTGGGTAATCGGGCCGAGCTGGGCGATCTGTTCGGCGAACTCGTGTTCCTGGTGCATCTGCAGCTTCTGGCTGGGCAGCAGTTCGCGCCAGAACAGGCTCTGGGTCTCGATCTGGCTGTCGGTGCCGCCTTTGACGAACGCCGCCTGGATCGAGCAGCTGTCCGGGTAGTTGCCCTTGAAGTGCAGGGTGTCGACGACGATCCGCTCGATCTCGCCCGGATGGCCGAGGGCGATGATCACCCAGTCGTTGCCGGGTGTGCGGCGACGTGCGGTTTCCCATCCGTCGCCCATGTTCACTCCGCGGCCGGGGTTGAGCAGGTTGCCCATGCTGCCGTAGTGCTCGTCGGAACAGGCCAGGGCGCGGCCGCCGTTGAGCGCCGAGGCGAGGTCGATCTGTTCGTCGGCGCTTTGCGCGGACCAGTCACGGTGCGGAATGCCGTAGACGCGCAGGCGTGCCACGCCGCCGTCCGGGTAGATGTTGAAGCGCAGATGAGTCCACGGGCGGTCGTCGGCGACGGCGTGGTAGTGGTGGCTGTTGCCCTGCAGTTCGACGGCGGGGAGCACCTCGGTCCACTCGGTGGCGTCGCTCGGATCGCCCTCGGCGACGAAGCAGGCCTCCAGCGAGGCGGACGGCGGGTAGTTGCCGGTGAAGTGGCTGGTGTCGATGTCGACGCCCTTGATCGAGCCGGCGATGCCCAGACGGATCACCGCGCTGTCGTACCCCTCGAAGCGCTTGCGCCGCGACTCCCAGCCGTCCATCCACTTGCCGTTGTCGTCGAACACGCCTTCCTTCCACACCGCCGGCGTCGGCTGGAACAGGCGGTTGACGTCGGCGAACCAGTCGTCGGTGACCGACAGGGCCTTGGTGCCGAGGCGGGCGTCGGCGAGGTTGAGGTATTTCTCGAAGGGTGCGGCGTAGGTCTTCATGGTCTTCTCGTCGGTTACAGCGCTTGCAGGCGGAACAGCGCGATCTTGTTTATTTCGGCCAGGGCGCGGGCGAATTCCTGCTCTGGCGAGTGGTGGATGCGTTCCTCGAAGGCGGCGAGGATCTGGTGCCGGTTGCTGCCTTTCACCGCCATGATGAAGGGGAAGCCGAAGCGCGCCTTGTAGGCGTCGTTGAGCTCGGTGAAGCGGGCGAACTCCTCGGCGGTGCATTCGTGGATGCCGGCGCCGGACTGTTCGGAGGTGGAGGCGGCGGTCAGCTCGCCGCGCACGGCGGCCTTGCCGGCCAGGTCCGGGTGGGCGTTGATCAGGGCCAGTTGTTCGGCGTGGCTGGCAGCGAGCAGCACGGCGGCCATCCGCGCCTGCAACACTTCGACTTCGTCGAGGCCGGCTTCGACGCCCTGGTCGAAGGTGCGCTCGGCGACCCAGGGCGAGTGCTCGTAGATGTCGGCGAAGGCCTCGATGAAGGCTGCGCGATCCAGCGTCGACGGCGTCAGGGTGCGGAAACGGCTCATGCACGGCCTCCCTTGAACGGATGAGTGACGTGCCAGTGGCGGGCGATGTCGACGCGGCGGGCGAACCAGACCTTGTCGTGGCCCTTCACGTAGTCGAGGAAGCGCTGCAGCGCCGCGAGTCGCGCCGGGCGGCCGAGCAGGCGGCAATGCATGCCGATGGAAAGCATCTTCGGCGCGCCGGCCTGGCCTTCGGCGTAGAGCACGTCGAAGGCGTCCTTCAGGTACTCGAAGAAATCGTCGCCCTTGTTGAAACCCTGCACCTGGGTGAAGCGCATGTCGTTGGTGTCGAGGGTGTAGGGGATCACCAGATGCGCCTTGTCCGGGCTTTCCGGGTCCCAGTAGGGCAGGTCGTCGTCGTAGGTGTCGGAGTCATAGAGGAAGCCGCCTTCCTCGCGCACCAGGCGCCGGGTGTTAGGGCCGGTGCGCCCGGTGTACCAGCCGAGCGGGCGCTCGCCGGTGAGTTCGGTGAGGATGCGCACGGCTTCGTTCAGGTGCTCGCGCTCCTGGGCTTCGTCCATATATTGGTAGTCGATCCAGCGCAGGCCGTGGCTGCAGATCTCGTGGTCGGCGGCGACCATCGCGCGGATGACATCCGGATGACGCTGCGCGGCCATGGCCACGGCGAAGATGGTCAGCGGGATGGCGTGTTTGTCGAACAGCTTGAGCAGTCGCCAGACGCCGGCGCGGCTGCCGTATTCATAGAGCGATTCCATGCTCATGTTGCGCACGCCCTGCAGCGGCTGCGCGGCGACCATCTCGGAGAGGAATGCCTCGGACTCCTTGTCGCCATGAAGGATGTTGCGTTCGCCGCCTTCCTCGTAATTGAGCACGAAGGAAAGCGCGATGCGCGCCTCGCCGGGCCACTGCGGATGAGGAGGGCGATCGGCATAACCGATCAGGTCGCGGGGGTATTCGGCACTCACGGCAGCTGTCCTTGGGATTTTGGAGGTACATGCGTGAAGAAATTGTATACAGATTTGATTATGCTTTGCGAACAGTTATCGTGCGTCGAGGCCGGCGTCGTCCACGACCGAAAACCGTAGCAAAAAACTTGCCTACCTGGTCAGGAGTTTTCCATGAAAGCCGCAGCGCACCTGATTCTCGGCCGATTCGTCCGAGCGGGGGTTTGCGTCCGTGACGCGCGCCGCGCTGTGCAACAATCCACAGCTGTCCGTTCAATCCGCCCGTATCGCGGGCTTACATCCGAGGAGGCGCGGCGCGGCCGCGATCACAATGGGACGACTGACTACCCACATACTGGATGCCTCGCAGGGCCGGCCGGGCCGCGACATCCTGATCGAGCTGTATCGCGTCGAAGGCGCCGAGTTGCACCTGATCACCCTTACGCGCAGCAACGACGACGGGCGTTGCGGCGCGCCGCTGCTCGAAGGTGAGGACTACCGTTCGGGCGTTTATCAGCTGCACTTCCACGCCGGCGACTACTACCGCGCCTGCGGCATCGCCCTCGCCGAACCGGCATTCCTCGACGTGGTGGTGCTGCGCTTTGGCATCGACGCCGCCCAGGACCATTACCACGTTCCGCTGCTGATCTCGCCTTACAGCTATTCGACCTACCGCGGCAGCTAGTGTTGTCATGCACTGCGGATGGAACCGCGGTCAGGCGTTCATGAATGCAGGGATGGGCAGGTCACTGTCTGGTGACCTGAAACGGGGCGGCGGCGGTCGATTGCCCGCATGACCTGCACGCTCGCGACGCACTGCCCAAGGCGTTGCCGTAAACGATTTCTCGCATCGTCTGTGTACAATGCGAGCTCCCTTTTTCCTGCTTCGAGCAAGTCGGCCGCCATCGCGGGCCCACGGCCGGGCAGTTCGCGGATACCAGCATGAGCCCAGAGTCGCAGCCCCGGAGCAAGTCAGTGCGCAGCGCCAAGCGCCGCAGCGGGACCCAGGACGAGCGGGTTTATGCGCACATCTTCGACGCTATCCTCGAGCAGCGCCTGGCGCCGGCAACCAAGCTCAGCGAGGAGGCGCTCGGCGCCATCTTCGGCGTCAGCCGCACGGTGATCCGCCGTGCGCTGTCGCGGCTGGGGCATGAGGGCGTGGTGCTGTTGCGGCCCAATCGCGGCGCCGTGGTGGCCAGCCCCACGGCGGACGAGGCGCGGCAGATCTTCCATGCGCGGCGGATGATCGAACGGGCGATCACGGAACTGGCCTGCGAGCGTGCCAGCGCCGCGCAGATCGCCGAGCTGCGCCAATGCGTGGCCGAGGAACATGCCTGCTTCGCCCGCGGCGATCGCGGCACCGGCATCCGCCTGTCCGGCGAATTCCACCTCAAGCTCGCCGAAGTGGCCGGCAACGTCCCGCTGATCGGCTTCCTGCGCAGCCTGATCTCGCAAAGCTCGCTGATCATCGCGCTCTACGAGAGTCGGGCGCGGGCGCAGTGTTCGGACGATGAGCACCAGCGTCTGATCGATGCGATCGAGGCGCGCGATGCGAACGCTGCGGTGGCCCTGATGATGCGCCACATGGACGGCATCGACGGCAAGCTGAATCTCGATGGCGACACCGCCGCGGTGGATCTGGCAGCGGTGTTTTCGCGCGTGCGGCCGGGAACAGCCTGAGGCGGGAGCTGGGTCAGGCGGGAATCGCGGCGGTGACGATCAGTTCGACCCGATAGCCCGGCAGGGCCAGGCGGGCCTCGCCGCAGGCGCGTGCCGGCGCGTGCCCGGCCGGGACCCACGCGTCCCAGACCGCGTTCATTTCCTCGAAGTCGTTCATGTCGGCCAGCCAGATCACCGTCTGCAGGATGTGTTCGGGCGAGGAGCCGACTTCGGCCAGCAGGCGTTCGACTTCGCCCAGCGCCTGGCGAGTCTGGTCGGTAACGCTGGCGTTCAGTTCGCCAACCTGGCCGGCGAGGTAGACGGTGCCGTTGTGCACGACGATCTCGCTCATGCGGGTGCCTGTGTTGATGCGCTTGATGCTCATGGGTTCTCCTGGAGGGAAGGGGTGTTCAATTGAAACGCGAGGCGTTGTAGTCATCGAGCCATTCCGGCGCCTGGCCGCGGACACTGGCGGCCACCAGCTGACCGGTGATGCCGGCCAGGGTGATACCGAGGTGCTGGTGACCGAAGGCATGAATGACGCGTGAGTCGCGCTGGCTGGGACCGATCACCGGTACGCAGTCGGGCACGGTCGGGCGCATGCCCAGCCAGGAGTGGCTGACCGGTGCATCGATGTTCAGGACCTTGCGCACGCGCTCCTCGATGTAGCGGATGCGCGCCGGATTGAGCGGGTCGCGTAGCGAACCCAGCTCCACGGTGCCCGCCGCGCGCAGGCGCCCGTTGGCCAGCGGAGTCATGTAGAAAGCACTTTCCACCGGGCAGGTAGGGCGGGTCAGCAGTTCGCGGCCAAGCTCGAACTCGACGTGGTAGCCGCGCTCGGTTTCCAATGGAATGCGCTCACCCAGCGTGGCGGCGAGTTTGGCCGACCAGGCGCCGGCGGCGAGCACCACGCGGTCGGCTTTCAACGTCGTTCCGTCTTCGCATTGGATCTCCACACCATCGTTGCGCGAGGTCAGGCGCCGCGCTTTGCCGCGCAGGATGGCCCCGTCGGCGCGCAGCGGCGCCGCCAGTGCCTGGATGAAACCCTGTGTGTCGCGCAGATGGCAGGAGCGGGGGAACAGCACGCCGCCCACGCTCAGTCCGGTCATCGCCGGTTCCAGTGCCTCGATGCCTGCGCTATCCAGCACTTCCTGCTCGATGCCCAGGGAGCGGCGCAGGGCGATGTCGGCCTGGGCGCCTTGCAGGCCGCGTTCGGTGGTGTAGGCATACAGGCAACCGTTGTTGCGGATCAGCGCGCGTGCTTCGGGGGCGGCCTCGAGCAAGGGCTCGTAGCCGCTGTAGGTGTCGCGGAGCAGGCGGGCGAGTCGCTCGGCGTTGAGTTGTGCGCGGCTTGTCGTGCATTGGCCCATGAAGCGCAGCAGCCAGGGCATCAGCTCGGGCAGGCGCGACCAGCGCACCACGAAGGGGGAGTCCTGGGAGAACAGCAGATTGGGCAGATTGGACCACACCGACGGGTTGGCGATGGGCGTGCAGGCGTATTCGGCCAGGGTGCTGGCATTGCCGTAGGAGCACTGGCCCGCCAGCTCTTCCGGCTCCAGCAGGATGACCTGATGGCCGTCGCGGCGGAGCCAGAGTGCGCAGGCGACACCGATTGCGCCGCCACCGATGACGACGATTTCGTTGCGTGTAGCGTTCATGAATTATCCCTGGAGTGGCGGGGCGGGGCGCTTCTGGCCAGACGTGCGATGACATCCAGTGCGCGGGTGAGCTGCTCGCGCGTCGGCGCCGCCGAAAGGTTGATGCGCACGGCGTTGGGCACGTGCTCGGGGTCGAGGCTAAAAGCCGAGCCGGGCAGCACGGCTACGCCGTTCTCCAGGCAGGCCTGGGTGAAGTCTGCGTCACGCCAGGCCTCGGGCAGGGTCAGCCAGGCATGGGGCGCGGTGGCGCCGCTGCTCACGTCGAGCCCTTCCATGGCCTGCTGCAGCAATGCCTGGCGCGCGCGCAGTTCCTCGCGCTGGACGACGACCAGGTCACGCGCCTTGCCGCTCTCGATCAGTCGGGTGGCGACCAGCGCCGACAGCGGAGCGATGCTCCAGCAATCCACTCGCAGGCTGGCGCTCATGTCAGCTACCAGGCTGGGGGGCGCGAGCACGAAGCCGATGCGCAGCCCCGGTGCGACGCATTTCGACAACGACGTCAGGTACAGCGTCTGTTCGGGCAACTGACGGGCCAGCGGGGGCGGCGAGTCGTCGAGAAGCGGTCGGTACACATCATCTTCGATGAGCAGAACGCCGGCCTCCTCGATGACCTTCAACAGCGCGTTGCGGCGCTCCTCGTCGAGGGTGATGGCGGTCGGGTTCTGGATCGAGGTCACCAGAAACACCACGCGCGGCGAGTGTTCGACACAAGCCTCGCGCAGCGCCTCGGGGAGCATGCCGCGTGCGTCGGTGCGCACGCCGACCAGATTCAGGTCCAGCGTGCGGCACAGGGCGGTGATGCCCTGATAGGTGACATCGTCGGCGAGCACCGTTTCGCCCGCCTCGGCGAGGGCGCGCAAGGCCAGCGCCAGGCCATGCTGCGCACCATCGCACATCACCACCTGCGAGGCGTTGGCGCCCAGGCCCTGTTGGCGTAGCCAGTGGGCGGCGGCTTCGCGCGCCCAGCTCGGGCCTTCGGATGGGTGATAGTCCTTCATCGAGTCGAAGCGCGGGTCTTTCGACAGCTCCGGCAGTAACGCCGCCAGCACATGGTTGTAGGCGTCCGTCGCGGGGCGGTTGACGCTGAGGTCGATGGTTCCCGGTTCGTTGCGTGGCGCCGACTGGAACTGGGTTTCCCGCGCACGGTGGGCAGACACCCGAGTACCGCGCCCCGGACGGGTATCGATGAGTTCGGCGTCCTGCAGCATCGCCATGGCACGGGTGACCGTGGCGATGTTGACGTTGAGGCGGCTGGCGAGCTCGCGGTGCGGTGGGAGCTTGTCACCCGGAGCGATCTGCCCCGAGCGGATGCTTTCCGCCAGCGCATTGGCCAGTTGTTCGTACAACGGTTCCGAGCGACTGCGGGAGGAGTGCAGTTCTTTTTCGGTGGCAGAGAGCAGTGCTTCGAGCATGGAGAGTGTTCCGGAACGAATTGTATCGCTTGTAATGGTGATTCTACCGCTATTGAGGCGTTATACCAGCATGGTCCGCCAGTAATTCGTTTTTGCTAGAGGTGTTGTAATGGTTGTATCGCTTGTGTTTTGCTGGTTGTATTGCTGATGTCATGCGCAATATCGCTTCCACCAGGCCCAAGGAGGGCAACTATGCAATCCCTACGCAAGATATTCGCCGTTGGCGCAACCGCGCTTACGCTCGGTTTAGGTTCATTTTCCAGCGCATTCGCTGCGGACGTATCGCTGCGCATGACGCACCTGTTCCGTGCCGACTCGGACGCCGGCAGGGCCGCGCAAGCTTTCGCCGACGAAGTGAAGCAGCGCAGCGATGGCCGCATAGAGGTCACCGTATACCCGGCCAGCCAGCTCGGCGACTGGACCGAAACCCACTCGCTGCTGATGCAGGGCGCCATCGACATCGGTCTGCAGGCGCTTTCCACCAACTTCGACCGACGCCTGGCCATTGCCTGGTTCCCCTATATCGCACCGACCTACGCCGAAGCCAAGACCGCTTACAGCCGTGGTGGCTTCGCCTACGACATCGTCGACGAACTGATCCAGAAGCAGGGCCTGCGACTGCTCGGCGTGTTTGGCGATGGCATGGGCGGCGCGGGTTTCGCCAAGGACGTCAGCAACCCTGCGACGCCGGGCGAGGATAAGCACTTGCGTATCCGCGTTTGGCCGGGTGGCACTACCCACCGCGTGCTGATGGAGAAGATGGGCTTCCAGGTGGCGACCATCCCTTGGGCAGAGCTTTACACCGGCATGCAAACCGGCGTGGTGGATGGCCAGATTGGCGGTTCGCCGGAGATGACCTACAGCAACTTCAAGGACATCACCAAGACCTGGGTGCAATACAACGATCACCTGGAGCTGGCCTGGTTCGTGATGAACAGCGAGCGTCTGGGTTCGCTTCCTGAAGCCGACCAGAAACTCCTGGTCGATGTCGCTCAGGATATCTCCTCCAAGCGTTTCGACAGCGTCGAAGCGGCCGACGAGCGCCAGCTGAAAGCATTGGAAGCCGGCGGCACCAAAGTCGTTCGCCTAACGCCCGAGCAGCTGCAGCAGATGGCGAGCTTCACCCGCGAAAAAGTCTGGCCGGTGATCGGCGAAGAACTGGGCGACGACGTGATGGCCAAGCTGCGCGCCGGCATCAAGCAGAACTGAGTGTTTGCGATCGAACACCGAGAGAGGTAACCCATGTCGAACGTCCTTCGCGGACTGCGTGCGGTCTGGTACGCCAAGATTTACCTGCAGCGCATCCTGGTGGTGCTTGCAGGGGTGAGCCTGACCGCGCTGATCTTCACCCAGGTGGTCTCCCGCTATTTCTTCGAGACGGCCATATTCGGGGTCGAGGAGATCGCCTGCTACGTCGCGGTATGGATGTACTTCCTCGGTGCTTCGGTCGGCGCGGAGCAGCGCGGGCATATGTCCGCGTCGCTGGTCGAACTGCTGCTGCGCGGTGAAACCGCGCAGCGGTTGGTCCGGTTGCTGGTCTGCGTGCTTTCGGTGACGCTCTGCGGCTGGATGACGATATGGGCCTGGGGCCTGGCGCGCTGGTCGCTGAAGCTCGGCATGATGTCCACCGAAATCAACCTGCCGGTGGGGTATGCGCAGTTGGCGATGCCGGTGGGCCTTGGTTTGATGACGCTGTATTTCCTGTTCGAGCTGATCGAACTGATCGTTCACTGGAAGCGGGAAGCGATTTCACATGATTGAGTACATCCTCATCGACGCCGCGATTCTCTGCGTGCTGCTGGTAATCGGCTTGCCGGTTCCGCTGTGTTTCGCGGCCGCGGTGCTGTTCCTGTTCAGCGTGGGCAACTTCGGCAATCCCTCGTTCCTGGTGAGCGCTGGATTCAGTCAGGTCTCCTCGGTGGTCCTGCTGGCGATTCCCCTTTACATCATCGCCGGCACCATCATGAGCCAGGGAGGCATCGCCGCCCGGCTGATCGACCTGGCGGAGTCCATCGTCGGGCGTTTTCGCGGCGGCCTGGGCATCGTCGTGATCCTCGCCACGGCGGTATTCGGGGCTATTTCCGGCATGGCCTCGTCGGCGGTGGCGGCGATCGGCACGACGATGATTCCGCGGATGGTCGAGAACGGTTACGACCGTGGTTACGCTGCCAGCCTGGTGGCCTGTTCCTCGGTACTCGCGCTGCTGCTGCCGCCGAGCGCCTCGATGATTCTCTACGGCTGGGTATCCGGTACCTCGATCACCGCAGCCTTCCTGGCGCCGATCCTGCCGGCGTTCATCCTCATTCTGCTGTTCGGGTTATTGAACTGGGTGCTCACGCGCAAGATGCCGTTGCGCCGCGAACCGGCGCTGCCGGCCCGCGAGTGGGGGCAGGAAATCGCCCGTCGGGGTCGCCGCGCGAGCCTGGGCCTGGTCATGCCGTTGATCATCCTGGGCTGCATCTACGGCGGCGTCACCACGCCGACCGAGGCGGCGGCGATCGCGGTCATCTACGCCGTCCCGCTCAGCGTGCTGATCTATCGCGATATGGGCTGGAAGGATCTCTACACCACGCTTTGGAAGTCCGGGCAGATGACCGGCGTGCTGCTGGTGCTGGTGTTCTTCGCCTCGATGCTGTCGCGCATGCTGACCATGCAGAACGTGCCGCAACTGATGCTCGAAGGCTTCACCCACGTCAGCGAGAACCCGCTGGTGTTGCTGCTGATGGTCAACCTGTTCCTGATCGTGGTGGGCATGTTGATGGACGACGCCAGCGCGATCCTGCTGGCGACGCCGATGCTGATGCCGATCATGCACAACCTGAACATCGATCCGGTGCATTTCGCCGCGATCATCGCCACCAACCTGGGCATGGGCCTGATCACGCCGCCCACCGCACCGCTGCTCTATCTTGGCTCACTGGTGGGCAAGGTGCCGCTGGTCAGGATGCTGTCGCCGACCATGGTGTTCCTGCTGTTCGCCTACATGCCAGTGGTGCTGCTCACCACCTACGTCCCGGCGCTGTCGCTGACGCTGCCGCGTCTGATGGGTTATTAAGGGGCCGAGATGATCTATCGACATCGTGTCGGAATCCGCGAGTATCGTTTCGAAGGCCTGGCCCAGTTGATGGCGCGCGCTACCCCGTTGCGCTCCGGCGACGTGCTGGCAGGTATCGCGGCAAGCAGTGCCGAGGAGCGTGTCGCCGCGATGCGCGCGCTGGCAGAAGTGCCGTTGAAGCGCTTTCTCGAGGAGTGGCTGATCCCGTACGAGAGCGACGAGGTGACGCGGCTGATTGCCGACCGCCACGACCCCCAGGCGTTTGAACCGGTCGCCGACCTCTGCGTCGGCGAGTTTCGCGACTGGCTCCTTTCCGACTCTGCCGACGAGACGGCCCTCGCGGCCTTGCGCCAGGGGCTGACGCCGGAAATGACCGCGGCGGTGAGCAAGCTGATGCGGGTTCAGGACCTGATCCTGGTGGCACGCAAATGCCGGGTCGTCAGCCGCTTCCGCAACACCCTCGGGCTGGGCGGGCGGCTATCCACCCGGCTGCAGCCAAACCACCCCACCGACGACCCTTCGGGGATCGCCGCGTCGCTGGTCGATGGCCTTCTCTACGGTAACGGCGATGCGGTAATCGGCATCAACCCGGCCACCGACAACGTGCCGGCCGTGGCCCGCCTGCTGCACATGCTCGACGAGGTGATCCGCAGTTACGAGATTCCCACCCAGTCGTGCGTGCTCACCCATGTCACCAACACGCTGCAGGTGATCGAGCAGGGCGCGCCCGTCGATCTGGTCTTCCAATCGATCGCCGGCACCCAGAAGGCCAACGAGAGTTTCGGCATCTCCCTATCGCTGCTACGCGAGGCGCATGAGGCGGGCCTTTCGCTGCGTCGCGGAAGCGTCGGCGACGATCTGATGTATTTCGAGACCGGGCAGGGCAGCGCACTGTCTGCCGATGCCCATCACGGCGTCGACCAGCAGACCTGCGAGGCGCGCGCCTATGCGGTGGCCCGCGAGTTCAGGCCGTTGCTGGTGAATACGGTGGTCGGCTTCATCGGCCCCGAATACCTGTACGACGGCAAACAGATCATCCGCGCCGGCCTGGAGGATCACTTCTGCGCCAAGCTGCTTGGCGTGCCGATGGGCTGCGACATCTGCTACACCAATCACGCCGAAGCCGATCAGGACGACATGGACATGCTGCTGACGCTGCTGGGCAACGCCGGGATCAACTTCATCATGGGAATTCCGGGCTCGGACGACGTGATGCTGAACTACCAGACCACGTCCTTCCACGACGCGCTTTACGCTCGCCAGGTGCTTGGCCTGCGTCCCGCGCCTGAGTTCGAGGCCTGGCTGGAGCGCATGGGCATCTTCGATGCGGCCGGACGTATTGCCGTCGCCGAGCAGTTGCCGGCGCCCTTCGCGCGGGCTCTGGAGGCGTTGCGATGAGCGGGCATCGCGGCGTTACCGGCAATCCCTGGGAGTCCCTGCGTCAGTTCACCGATGCGCGCATCGCGCTCGGGCGCAGTGGTTCGAGCCTGCCGACACGGCCCTGGCTGGATTTCCAGCTGGCCCATGCCCAGGCGCGCGACGCCGTGCATCTGCCGCTGGACACTGAGGCACTGCGGGCCGAGCTGGCGCAGCGCTTCGACGAGGTGCTGACCCTGCACAGCGCCGCGGCGGACCGCCAGACCTATTTGCGTCGGCCCGACCTCGGGCGCCGCCTCGAGGAAGCCTCAACGCGGGCGCTGGAGGCCCGGGCGGGGGCGTCCTGCGACCTGGCTTTCGTGTTGGCCGACGGCCTCTCGGCGAAGGCGCTGCAGCAGAATGCGTTGCCTTTCATCGATGCCCTGCTTCCCGCCGTCCGGCGCGCGGGGCTTTCCGTCGGACCGGTCTGCCTGGTCTCGCAGGGCCGGGTGGCAATTGGCGATCCGATCGGCGAGCGCCTCGGTGCGCGGCTGGTACTGGTGCTGATCGGCGAACGCCCCGGCCTCAGTTCGCCGGACAGCCTGGGCTTGTACCTGACCTACGCACCGCGCAGCGGCCGCAACGACGCCGAGCGCAATTGCATCTCGAACATCCGCCCCGCCGGGCAAGTCCCGCAGGAGGCGGCGCAGCGCGCCCTCTACCTGGTGCGAGAGGCGCTGCGCCGGCAGCTGTCGGGGGTCTCGCTGAAAGACGAGACGCAGACTCTCGAGGTTTCGGTGAGCGGTGCGCGCAACGATTTCCGGCTCACCTTCGATGAGCCGTCCAACCCTGGAGAAACACCATGAAGTATCAGGTTCGCCCCGGCGTGGAGAGCTATGGTCACGCCATCGGCATCCTGCTGATCGATTGCTCGACACCGTTCGTCCCCGGCGATGTGGGCAATGCCTCCACCTATGATTACCCGGTGCTCTACCGCACCGTGCCGGACGTGACCCTCGAGCGGCTCATCGAGCAGGGCGACGAGAGCCTGGTGCAGAACGTCATCGACACCGCGCTCGAGCTGCAACGCATGGGCGTGCGCGCGATCACCAGCGATTGCGGCTACATGGTGCGTTACCAGCACAAGGTCGCGGCGGCGCTGGATACCCCGGTGATCCTCTCCAGCCTGCTGCAACTCCCGATGATCGAGCGCACCCTCGGGCCGCAGCGCAAGGTCGGCATCATCTGCGCCAACGCGCGGCGGCTGACCCCGGAACTGCTGGCGATCGCCGGGCTTTCCGATCCCTCGCGCGCGGTGATTCGCGGCCTGGAAGACCAGCCGCAGTTCCGCGGGCCGATCCTCGACGAGACCGGCACGCTCGACCAGGAGGCCGTCGAGGCGGAAGTGGTGGCGGTGGCGCGGGAGATGGTGGCGACGCACCCGGAGGTGGGGGCGATCCTCCTCGAATGCTCGAACCTGCCGCCTTACGCGGCGGCGGTTCAGGCGGTCACCGGGCGCCTGGTCTTCGACTTCACCACGCTGATCGACAGCTTCCAGCATGCCTCGCGGCGGCGCCGCTTCGCCGGTATCTACTAGGCCCTGCGGCGCTTGCGCAGCCGTCGCCAACCGAGCACCACACCGCTCAGGCTGATCACCAGCCCGCCCAGGCTGAAGGCGAGCATCAGCACGTCGCGCAGCAGCGGGCGTTGCAGCAGCGGCTGCCAGTCCCAGCTGTGCAGCAGGTTGAACAGCCAGCGCGCCAGGCGACGGCGTTCGTCCAGCTGCTCCAGCAGCGCGCCGCTGCGTGGGTCGATGTGCAGCCAGGTGCCGGCGGCATCGTCGACGCGCACGCGCAGCACCGGAAGGGGGCGTTGCAGGCCGCCGTTCATGCTCTGTTCGGCGCGGGCGAAGTAGTAGAAGTCGTAGGCCGGCAGCTCGTCGAAATCCATCGCCGTACCTGGCGACATCGCCTGAACGGCGCGGCGCAGGGTGCTTTCCGGCAGGCGCCGCAGCGGCTCATTCGCGTCGTCCATCGCAAGCACGCGGCTGTTGCCGTCGCTCTCCAGCGCCTGCAGGACGCCTTCGCCGCCGACCATCCGCCACTCCAGCTCGCGCGGCTGCAGGCCCGCCTGGCGAAAGCGTGCCAGTGCCTCGCGCACCGGCAGCGGGAACGCCTCGGCACGCAGGGCGCCGCCCTGGTAGGCCGAAGCCGTCAGCCTGGATTGGCTGTCCAGCAGGTGCCAGGGGCGCATCGACATCAGCCCGCTGAAGATCCAGGCGATCACCACGCCGCCGAACAGCAACCCGCCGATGTGGTGCCAGCGCGCGAAGCCGCCGCGATAGGGCGAGCGCGAGCCGCTGCGATAAGGGCGGGAGAAACGCCAACGCAGCACGCCGACCACCTGCCCGAGCAGCGCCATCGCGGTGGCGGCGAGCGCCGAGTAGATCACCAGGTTCGACCACCAGGGGCCGCGCAGCGGATACAGCCAGTGCAGCCAGGCACCGATCCAGTTCCAGGCCCGTTCGGTGCGGGTGGCATCGCGCACCACCGCGCCGCTGTGGCTGGAGATGTACAGCTGGCGACCCTCGGCATCGTCCAGTTGCACCCGGTGTAGCGGACGATCGCCGTCTAGCGCGCGGCTGTGGGTCCAGGCGTCCTCGTCGACCAGGCCGAGGTAATGCGCCGTGGCGCGGGGATCGAACTGCCGCGCGCGGGCCCGCGCGCCGGCGTCCTCGACCGCCCCGCTACGCCTGCCCTCGAGGGCGTCCAGCG
>NZ_JASCPA010000027.1:0-58386 GCF_029959715.1 Pseudomonas sp. PS02288
TCCTCGACCAGTACGAACGTCATCGGCACTACCTGCACGTCGTCCGCTAAGGCTTTCGCCGCTCTGCCGGGCAGCGCTGCCCGGCACTTCTCCCTGCTCTTCGCCCAACGGCTCTGCGCCGCGCCATGCCAGGCACGACGCAGGGTTCAGGCACGTCTCACCACCCCTCGTTTGGCTCCAGCATCCGTGACCGTTTGGTCCTAACTCTGACCAGATCACAGGACTACGTTCGCCGGGCAGCATATTCCGAATAAAAACAATTAAGGGGGATGCATGTCCATGCACGCACTATCCAAAGCGGCCGCAGACGACAACCTCGCCGAGTACGTTACGGCGATGATGCACAAGGCCAGACAGGCCATGGAGGTATTCGCCGATGCCGATCAGGCGCGCGTCGACGAAGCGGTCACCGCAGTCGCCTGGGCCTTGTACAAGCCCGAAAACGCCCAGCACCTCGCCCGTCGCGCCGTCGAAACCACCGGCATCGGCCGGGTCGACAGCAAGATCATCAAGAACCAGCGCAAGACCTTCGGCGCCCTGCGCGATCTGCTCAGGGTGAAATCCGTCGGCGTCATCGAGGAGCTGCCCGAACGCGGCCTGGTGAAGTACGCCAAGCCGGTTGGCGTGGTCGTCGCCATCACCCCCTCCACCAACCCGTCCGCGACCCCGGTGAACAAGACCATGTTCGCCATCAAGGGGCGCAACGCGATCATCATCTCGCCTTCGCCGTCCGGCGACGATGTCACCGTTGAGACGGTGGACCTGGTGCGCGCCGAGTTGCGCAAGATCGGCCTGCCGGAAGATCTGGTGCAGGTGCCGGACATGCCGCCGTCCAAGGCACTCACCGCCGAGCTGATGCGCCAGGCCGACCTGATCGTCGCCACGGGTTCGCAGAACAACGTGCGCCAGGCCTACAGCAGCGGTACGCCGGCGATCGGCGTCGGGGCTGGCAACGTGCCGGTGATCATCGACGAGAGCGCCCGAATGGACGAGGCGGCGGAAAAGATCTGCGCCTCGAAGACCTTCGACAACTCCACCTCCTGCTCCTCGGAAAACGCGCTGGTGATCCTCGACGCCGTCTACGACCAGGCGATGGCGGCGCTGCACAAGGCCGGTGGCTACCTGGCCAGCGCCTCCGAAGCCGAGGCGATCCAGGAAAACCTCTGGCAGCACGGCAAACTCAACCGCGACCTGATCGCCCGCGACGCAGATGTCTTCGCCACCCGCATCGGGCTGCCGGACGCGGCACGGGGTTCGAAGTTTTTCATGGTCGAGCAGCAGGGCATCGGCCCCGGCTACCCGTTCTCCGGAGAAAAGCTTTCGCTGGTACTGAGCGTCTATCGCGCCCGCGATTTCGATGACGCCTGCCGCCTGGTGCAAACCCTGCTCGCCCACCAGGGCCGTGGCCATTCCTGCGGCATCCACACCCAGGACCTCGACCGGGCGCGCCAGCTCGCCGAGCAGACCGACGTGGTGCGGGTGCTCGTCAACCAGGCGCACACCTTCGGCAATGGCGGAAGTTTCGACAACGGGCTGAATTTCACCCTGAGCATGGGCTGCGGCACCTGGGCCGGAAACAGCATCAGCGAGAACCTCAACTACCGGAACTTCATCAACGTCACCCACCTGGTCCAGACCATTCCCAAAGACGAGCCGACGGCGGAGGAACTGTTCGGTTCCTATTGGTCCCGGTACGGCAAATAGGAGCGAATCATGGATTTCGTCGAATACGCGGGTAAGCAGATCCTGGCCGACGCGGGGCTCGCCATACCCCGAGGCATTCACTGCACGACGGCCGAGGACGTGGTGGATGCGGTGCGCATCCTCGGCCCCAGCGCGATCAAGGCACAGGTGCCGATCGGCAAGCGCGGCAAGGCCGGCGGCATCAAGCTGGTCGGCGATGAGACCGAGGCGCGCAGCGCCGCCGGACAGATACTCGGCATGAGCATCGGTGGGTACAGGGTTCCCAGCGTGCTGGTCGAGCAGAAGGCGGCGATCAGCCGCGAGTTCTATGCCGCGGTGATGAACGACACCGCCGCGCGCCAGCCGCTGGTCCTGTTCTCCGCCGAGGGCGGGATGGACATCGAGGAGCTGGCGGAGAGTCGGCCGGAGGCGATCTGCCGGATCGCCGTGGATATCGAGAAGGGCCTGGATGCCCGCCAGGTCGGCGCCGCGCTGGCGGCGGTCGACCTCGGTACGCAGCGCGACGCGGTCGCGGAGCTGCTGGTGCGCCTCTATGAGGTCTATCTGCAGCGCGATGCCGAACTGGTTGAAATCAACCCGCTGGCGGTATTGGCCGATGGTTCCCTGGTGGCGCTGGACTGCAAGTTCCGTATCGACGATTCGGCCGGCTTTCGCCAGACCGAGCAGCTGGCGCAGGGCACGCCGGAGCCGCGCAGCGCACTGGAGCAGCGCGGCGCAGAACTGGGCTTCAAGTACATCGAGCTGGACGGCGAGGTCGGCCTGCTGGCCAACGGTGCCGGGTTGACCATGACCACCATGGACGTTATCGCCCACTGCGGAGGCCGTGCGGCGAACTTCCTGGAAATCGGCGGCGACGCCTACACCAAGGCGACGCCGGCCCTGGAACTGGTGCTGGCCAATCCGAAGGTGAAGAGCCTGGTGGTGAACTTCTGCGGGGCCTTCGCGCGCACCGACGTGATGACCCAGGGCGTGGTGGACGCCTGGGCGACGCTGCGGCCGACGGTGCCGGTGTTCTTCTCGATCCACGGCACCGGCGAGGAGGAAGCGGTGGCGATCCTTCAGCAGCACCTGGGTATCGAGCCCTATGACCGGATGGAAGACGCGGTACAGGCCGCGGTGGAGGCTGCCCGATGATTCTGAGAAAACAGCATAGCGTTCTGATCCAGGGGATCACGGGCCGTCAGGGCCGTTTCTGGAGCGCCAAGATGCAGGAGTACGGCACCCGTATCGTCGGCGGGGTCAATCCCAAGCAGGCCGGTGAGACCTGCTGCGACGTACCTGTGTTCGCGTCGGCCAGAGAGGCAGCCGATGAACTGGGCGGCATCGACATGTCGGTGATGTTCATTCCACCAGTGTCGGCCAGGGACGCCGCCATCGATGCCATCGAGGCCGGGGTTCGCCAGCTGGTGGTGCTCACCGAGCACATTCCCTCGCAGGACGTGATGCGCATCCATGCCGCCGCGCGTCACCACGGCACACGCATCGTCGGGCCGAACACCGCGGGCATCGTCACGCCCGGCGAGGCGTTCGCCGGGATCATGCCGGCCTTCAATCGGCGCGTATTCATGCCCGGCGACATCGGCGTGATCTCGCGCTCCGGCAGCCTTGGCACGCTGATTTGCCTGAACCTGGTGAATGCCGGTTTCGGCCAGTCCGCGTTTCTCGGCATCGGCGGGGACCCGATGCTTGGCACGACCACCGTCGAGGCGCTGCGTGCGCTGCAGGCCGACGAGCGCACTCGGGCCATCGTCATCGTCGGCGAGATCGGCGGCGCGATGGAGGAGGAGGCTGCCGACGCGCTGCGCGAGGTCGGCAAGCCGGTGGTCCCCTTCATTGCCGGCCGCGCCTCGCCACCGGGCAAGAAGATGGGGCACGCCGGCGCCATCGTGATGGGCAACCAGGGCAGCTACCGCTCCAAGCGCGAACGCCTGGAAGCCGGCGGGGCGCAGGTGGTCGATACCCCCGGCCAGATCGCCGACGCGCTGCGGCAGGCGCTGGCCAGCGCATGAACCAACGTCTGCAAGGAGATCGTTGAACGGAGTCAGCAACCGGGGAAACCCTCGCCCCGATCGGCCTGAAGATCAATAACAAGACAGGCGGGACCGTGCATGCGGTTCCCGCGCAGGAGAATACCGATGCCCGCTGAAAGCAACCGCTTCACCGTCATTCCACGTCCTGCCTCCTCTTCCCCGCAACGAACGCCATTGCCCCGTCGCCTGCGTCTGCTATGGGCGACGTTCGCGGCCGCACTGATCGGCGCGTCCAGCCATGCGCTGCTGCCGCCACCCTTGCAGGACAGTCCCTCGCACCAGCCTTGAGTTGTAACCCGGCGCCTGCGCGCGCCGGGTGTTCCCGGCTTTTTCTTTCGGCACTCACAGGTGAAAACAACAATGAACACCACACCTACCTCGGCGGCCGTAGGGCCGCGCGTGAAGAATCCTGCTACCCACACCGGCCTCGACGGCTTCCGCGGTCGCGTGCGCGGGCGGGTCCTGCTGCTGCTCTGCGCGATGTACTTCATTACCTACGTCGACCGGGTGAACATCGCCACCGCGGCGCCGTTCATCAAACATGACCTGGGGCTTTCCAACAGCGAGCTGGGCATGGTGCTCTCGGCCTTCGCCATCCCCTATGCGTTCTTCCAGATCTTCGGCGGCCTGCTCGGCGACCGTTTCGGCCCGCGCAAGGTGCTCACGGTGGTCGGCATCATCTGGGCGATCGCCACCGCCGCCACCGGCTTCTCGATCGGCCTCGCCTCGCTGTTCGCCGCGCGCCTGGCGCTGGGCTTCGGCGAGGGAGCGACCTTCCCGACCGCCACCCACGCCATGGCGAAATGGATGCCGCCGGATCGTCGCGGCTTCGCCCAGGGCATCACCCACGCCGCGTCGCGCTTGGGTAACGCCGTCACGCCGCTGCTGGTCGCCGGCTGCATCGCGCTCTACGACTGGCGCCTGAGCTTTTGGCTGTTCGGCGCCATCAGCCTGATCTGGGTGTTCTTCTGGAACCGCGAATTCCGCGATTCGCCCTCGGACCACCCCAAGATGACCCAGGCGGAGCTGGATGAACTGCCGCGTGAGCAGTGGAAGCACGAACACAAGCGTGTGCCCTGGCGGATGCTGCTCAAACGCATTCTGCCGGTGACCTTCGTCGACTTCTGCTACGGCTGGTCGCTGTGGGTGTTCCTCACCTGGATTCCGTCGTTCTTCGAGAAGAGTTACGGGCTGGACCTGAAGAATTTCGCGCTGTTCACCACCCTGGTGCTGTGCGCCGGAGTGGTCGGTGACACCCTCGGCGGCATGCTCTCCGACAGCCTCCTGCGCCGCACCAACAACCTCAAGCTCGCGCGCCGCACCAACCTGGTAGTCGGCCTGCTCGGTTCGCTGGTGTTCATCATGCCGGTGCTGTTCATCCACGACCTGTGGGTCGCGGCGATCTGCCTGTCGCTGTCGTTCTTCTTCCTGGAACTGACCAACGCGGTGCTTTGGGCCATACCTATGGATATCGCGCCGCGGCATTCGGGTGTCGGCGGCGGGCTGATGAACACCGGCTTCGGCATCGCCGGAATCCTCTCGCCGATGCTCTTCGGTTTCATGCTCGATCTCACCAGCAGCTGGACGATTCCGTTCGCGGTGTCCGCCACGCTGCTGTTCATTGGCGCCATGGTGTCGCTGGGGATCGATCCGCGACCGATGGCCGAGGAGCCGCAGCAGGCGCCCGCCTGATTCTCGCCCGGCGTCGGCGAGCGTGCCGGCGCCGGGCGTTTCCCGATAACCCGAACAAGGAGAAACAGATGGAACATGACCAGGCCGCACCGGCCCCGGACGCCTCGCGTCGACGCCTGCTGAAAGTCCTCGGAGTGGCGGGCGCCGGCGCGCTGGCCGGAGCCCCGGCATTGTCTGCGCTGGCCGCCGGCGCCAAGGTGGCGCTGCCCTTCGATAACGGAGAGCGCGATCTGCTCAGCTTTCCGCAGAAGCGTCCGCTGATTGTGCTGACCAGCCGGCCGCCGCAACTGGAAACACCGTTCTCGGTGTTCAATCAGGGGCTGATCACGCCCAACGACGCCTTCTTCGTGCGCTACCACTGGGCCGCGCTGCCGACATCCATCGACCCGCAGGCCTACCGGCTGAAGGTCGGCGGCAAGGTCGAGACGCCGCTCGAGCTGTCCCTGGACGAGATAAAGAAGCTGGTTGATCCGGTCGAGGTGGTGGCGGTGAACCAGTGCTCGGGCAACAGCCGCGGGCACTTCCAGCCACGGGTGAATGGCGGACAGCTGTCCAATGGCGCGATGGGCAACGCGCGCTGGACCGGCGTGCCGCTCAAGGCGCTGCTGGACAAGGCGGGCGTACAGGCCGGCGCGCGGCAGGTGGCGTTCAACGGCATGGACAAGCCGCCGCTGGGCAACGGGCCGGACTTCATCAAGGCGCTGGACCTGGACCACGCGCTGGACGGCGAGGTAATGCTCGCCTGGGCGATGAACGGGGAGGATTTGCCACTGCTCAACGGTTACCCGCTGCGCCTGGTGGTGCCCGGCTATTACGGCACCTACTGGGTGAAGCACCTCGACGATATCCAGGTGATCGACGGGGTGTTCGATGGGTTCTGGATGAGCAAGGCCTATCGTATTCCCGACAATGCCTGTGGTTGCGTGCCGCCCGGCACCGCGCCGGAAAAGACCATTCCGATCAACCGCTTCTCCATCCGCTCGTTCATCACCAGCCTTCAGGACGGAGAGAGGGTGCCGGTCGGACGCGCGACCGAGGTTCGCGGCATCGCCTTCGACGGCGGCTATGGCATCACCGAGGTGGCGTTTTCCGCCGACGGCGGCGCGTCCTGGCAGAAAGCCCGGCTGGGCAAGGACCTCGGTCGCTATTCGTTCCGCGAATGGACGGCTAGCTTCACGCCGCCCAGGCAGGGCGACTATGCGCTGAAAGTGCGCGCGCTCAACCGGATAGGCCAGCAGCAGCCGCTGGAAGCGCAGTGGAACCCCGCCGGCTACCTGCGCAACATGGTGGAAACCACCCGGGTGGTGGCCGCATGAGGAGTACCGCCATGAGTTCACGATTCCTCGTCGCGCTGGCATTCGTATCCGCCTGCACGCCGCTGACCGCTACCGCGTTACAGGTCGAGCTGCCGGCGGAAACCGCCAGTTACGTGGCCAGCGATTTGCCGGGCTATCAACTGGTGCAACAGAACTGCCTGATCTGTCATTCGGCGCAGTACGTCCTGACGCAGCCGCGAACGTTGCCACGCAGCTACTGGGAGGCCACCGTCGGCAAGATGAGCAAGGTCTTCGGGGCCCCCTTTCCCGAGCAGGACACCGCCGCCATGGTGGATTACCTGAGCAAGACCTACGGCGCGGAACGCCCGACACCTGCAGCACCCTAGAGCGGTGGCAGTAGCGTAGGCCGACATGCGGCATCGGCGCGCAGAGGGCGTCTGCCAATAGGAGCGGCGCCCCGAGCCCGAGCGGCCAGACGTCCTGCCGACCGCCGCGGGCCCCGCGTTTGGCGCAGATGAGGTCTTGCGTACGGCCGCGCGCAATGGACAAAAAAACCGTAACTCTTGTTGCGAATCAAGTGCAGTTGCCAGTGGCATGCCCGTATAATTCTGCCGCGAATCTTCGACGACGAGAGGAACGGCTAGATGACGGTACGGTTTTCCACGGCACTGACACGGCTTTGCAGCGCAAGCGTCCTGAGCATCGGCCTGTCCGCCGCCACGGGCGCCTGGGCCGACGATCCGGTCACGCTGACGCTCTATAACGGCCAGCATGAAGCGACCGGCGTCGCCGTCGCCGAGGCCTTCGAGAAGAAGACCGGAATCAAGGTTCAGATTCGCAAGGGTGGCGGTGGCCAGTTGGCCAACCAGATCGCGGAAGAGGGTTCCCGCTCGCCCGCCGACCTCATCTACACCGAGGAAGCGCCGCCGCTGATCAAGCTGGCCAATCAGGGGCTGCTGGCGAAAGTCGACGACGCCACCCTGGCGCAGATCGACCCGCAATTCTCCGACAAGAATGGCAACTGGCTGGGCATCACCGCCCGCGTCCGCGTCATGGCTTACAACCCCAAGGAAATCAGCGAGCAGGACCTGCCCGCCAGCGTGCTGGACGTCGCCGGCCCCGAGTGGAGCGGCAAGATCGGCTTCGTGCCGAGCAGCGGCGAGTTCCTCGGTCAGGTCGCGGCGATCATCAAGCTCAACGGCCGCGAAGCTGCCGAGGATTGGTTGACCGGCCTCAAGGCGTTCGGCGCCACCTACACCAACAACGTGGTGGCGATGAAGGCGGTGGAGAACGGCGAAATCTCCGCGGCGCTGATCAACAGTTATTACTGGGCGGCGCTGAAGAAGGAAAAGGGCGAGCTCAACACCAAGCTCTACTACTTCGACAACGGCGATGCGGGCGGGCTGGTCAGCGTGTCCGGCGCGGCCGTGGTGAAAGCCAGCAAGCATCCGAAGGAGGCCCAGCAGTTCCTCGAATTCATGGTCAGCGAGGAAGGCCAGAAGGCCATCCTCAGCAAGTCGGCAGAGTACCCGATGAACAGCAACGTGCCGGTCGATCCGCTGCTCAAGCCGTATAGCGAACTGCGCCCGCCGAAACTGACCGCTTCCGACATCGGCCTGGCCGAGGACGCCCTCGAACTCGAACGCGAAGTCGGGCTGAACTGAACATGCAGGTCGAAGCGGCGGATGGCCTGGCGACTCCCGTGAGCGTCCGCGCGGTGTCGCGCCATCGGGCGCCGCCGTTCTGGCTGCAGGTGCCGGTGCTGCTACTGGTGCTGGTGGCGGCGCTGCCGCTGTTCTACGTCGCGGTCAAAAGCTGGGAGTCCGGCTGGCACGCCGCCTGGCAACTGCTCTGGCGACCCTTCGTCTTCGGCCTGCTGGCCAACACCCTGAAACTGATGGTGCTGGTCACCGTCGGCTGTGCGCTGCTCGGTCTGCTGCTGGCCTGGTGCATCGAGCGCAGCGACCTGCGCGGCAGCCGCCAGTGGAACGTACTGCTGTGCCTGCCGTTCGCCATTCCCGCCTTCGTCAGCGGTTTCACCTGGATTTCCATCAGCCCGATGTTCGAGGGCCTGGGCGGCACCGTCCTGGTGATGATTCTGTCGAAGTACCCGCTGATCTACCTGCCGGTGGCGGCGACCCTGCGCAGCCTCGATCCGGCGCTGGAAGAATCGGCGCGGATGCTCGGCTACAGCCGCGCCCAGGTGTTCTGGCGGGTGACCCTGCCGCTGCTGCGGCCGACCCTGTTCGGCACCAGCCTGCTGGTGGCGCTGCACATGCTGGTGGAGTTCGGCGCGCCGTCGATCATGCGCTACCAGACCTTCACCACGGCGATCTATCAGCAGTTCGAGCTGGAGTTCAGCAACACCAACGCGGCGATGCTGTCGGCGCTGCTGCTGGCGTTGTGCATGGTCCTGCTGTGGCTGGAGTTCCGCCTGCGCGGTCGCGGCTACGCGCGGACCGGGCAGGGCGTGGCGCGGCGTTCGACGCCGGTGCTCCTGGGTCGTTGGGGCCTGCCGGTGCAGGCGATGATGCTGGGGCTGGTGGTGATCGGTTGTGGAACGCCGCTGGTGATGCTGGGTTTCTGGATCATCGAGGGCAGCTCGGCCAGTTTCCCGCTCATGAAAATTCTCGAAACGCTCGGCTCGTCGCTCTCGCTGGCTTTCGGTGGGGCGCTGATCAGCGTGCTGCTGGCGGTGCCGATCGGCCTGCTGGTGGTGCGTTATCGCGGCCGCCTGGCGACGCTCGGCGAGCGCCTGCCGGTGCTGCTGCACGCGCTGCCCGGCCTGGTCATCGCGCTGTCGCTGGTGTTCTTCTCGCTGCGCTACCTGCCGGCGTTGTACCAGACCACCAGCCTGCTGCTGATCGCCTACGCGCTGCTGTTCATGCCGATGGCGCAGTCGCCGATCCGGGTGGCGCTGGAGAAAGCCTCGCCGCAGCTGGAAGAGGCCGCACGTACGCTCGGCTACACGCAATTGCTGGCCTTCCTCAAGGTGACCCTGCCGATCATCTTCCCGGCCATCGCTGCCGGCTTCGTGCTGGTCTTCCTCGATACCATGAAGGAGCTGACCGCCACGCTGGTGCTCGGCCCCACCGGGCTGGACACGCTGGCGACGGCCGTCTGGTCGCACACCGGCAACCTCGAGTACGCGGCGGCGGCGCCTTACGCGGCGCTGATCGTGCTCTGCTCGGGCCTGCCGGTCTATCTGATGACCACCCGCGCCTATCGCGGGCGGAGCAGCGATGCGCGCTGAGTCGGCGTTCGCTGTCGATCCCCGTTTTTCCGCCGATCGCCACTTGGCGCCGGCCTGCGAAGCCTGCCCGGACGCCGCGGCGGGTCGCCTGCATCCACGCCTCCGTCAGAGTGGCGGCCACGGCAATCGCTCCCGCGACTGCTGCATGCCCGGTGTGTCAGCGACGTCCTTCTGACTGGAGTTTCGAACATGTCCTTCACCCGTAGACAGATTCTTGGCGGCCTCGTCGGCCTTGGTGTGGTCGGTCTCGGCGCCGGTGGCGTGCGCTACTGGCTGGGCAAGCCGATGTTCGCCGACACCCACGATTACGAGCTGATCGCCGCGCCGGTCGACCTCGAGCTGGTCGCCGGGCACAGCACACCTGCCTGGGGCTACAACGGCCAGGCGCCGGGCATGGAGCTGCGCGTGCGCCAGGGCGACTGGCTGCGGGTGCGCTTCATCAACCAGCTGGAGCAGGACACCACCATTCACTGGCATGGCATGAGAATCCCGCTGGAGATGGACGGCGTGCCCTACCTGTCGCAGCTGCCGGTGAAGAAGGGCGAGTACTTCGACTACCGCTTCCTGGTCAAGGACGCCGGCAGCTACTGGTATCACCCGCACACCAGCAGCAGCGAGCAGCTCGGCCGCGGGCTGGTCGGCCCGCTGATCGTCGAGGAGCGCCAGCCGAGCGGTTTCCAGCACGACCACACCCTGGTGCTGAAAACCTGGCACATCGACGAGGAGGGCGCGTTCACCTCCTTCAGCGTGCCGCGCGAGGCGGCCCGCGAGGGCACCCGCGGACGCCTGACGACGATCAACGGCAAGCCGGCGCCGACCCTCGAGCTGCCTTCCGGCCAGGTGGTGCGCCTGCGCCTGCTGAACCTCGACAATACCGTCACCTACCGGCTGAACATGCCGGAGGCCGACGTGCGTATCTATGCGCTGGACGGCCACCCGGTCGAGCCGCGCCCGCTGGGAAAGGAGTACTGGCTCGGGCCTGGCATGCGTATCGACCTGGCACTGAAGGTGCCGGAGGCCGGCGTCGAGTTGCCGCTGCGCAACGGCCCACTGCGCCTCGCCACCTTCAAGGGGCTGGCCAGCGAGCAGCCGGCCGGCGAATGGCCCGCGGCGCTGCCGGCCAACCCGGTTCCGGAGCCGGACCTGGAAAAGGCCGAGACCATCGGCTTCAACTTCGAGTGGTCGGCGACGCTGGCCAAGCCCAACGACAAGGGTCCGGCGAAGTACTGGCAGATCAACGGCCAGGCCTGGGACATCAGCGACAAGACCTGCACCGACCGGCCGATCGCCACGTTGAAAAAGGACGGGCACTACATCTTCGAGCTGCGCAACATGGCCCAGTACCAGCACCCGATCCACCTGCACGGCATGGCCTTCAAGGTGATCTCGTCGAACCGGCGCAAGATCATCCCGTACTTCACTGACACCTTCCTGCTGGGCAAGAACGAGACGGCGCGCGTGGCGCTGGTGGCCGATAATCCGGGAACCTGGATGTTCCATTGCCATGTCATCGATCACATGGAAACCGGCCTGATGGCCGCCATCGCCGTGGTGTGAGCCGCCCATGAAGAACCCGATCATCGTCGACCGCAGCCAGGACCAGCGCTTCATGGGCGAGGCCCTGGCGCTCGCCGCACAGGGCGCGGCCCTCGGCGAGGTGCCGGTGGGCGCGTTGCTGGTGCGGGACGGCGAGGTGATCGGCAGCGGTTTCAATTGCCCGATTTCCCGTCACGACCCCAGCGCCCACGCCGAGATGGTGGCCATCCGCGCCGCCGCCGAGGCCGCGCAGAACTACCGGCTGCCCGGCAGCACGCTGTATGTGACGCTGGAGCCGTGCAGCATGTGCGCCGGGTTGATCGTGCACGCCCGCATCCAGCGCGTGGTGTTCGGCGCCAGCGAACCCCGCGCAGGCATGGTAGTGAGCCGCGGCCAGTTCTTCGACCAGGCCTTCCTCAACCACCGTGTGCTGGTCGAGGGCGGGGTGCTGGCCGAGGAGTGTGGCGAGGTGCTGAAGGCGTTTTTCAAGGCGCGGCGCAAGTAGCAGGCGGATACTTCGGATGGCTCGCCCCAGGGGACAAGCGAATCCGCGTTTTACAGGCCAGCCAGTACAGGCTCAGCAGTCATGCCATTGATAAAAACAGGGATGTTTGCGGTAGGAGCACTGCTGAGCGCGTCCGCTCAGGCGGCGGAGCGCCAGATTTACCTGGTGGCCACGGCGCAACTGGACGGCTCCAGTCTGGCGCAGAGCATTTTCCTGCATGAGCCGCAGATCACCGAGTTGCAGGGCTGTCTCGATGCCGTGCGCAAGGGGCAGCGCGAGCGCGACTGGCAGCAGTATCACCATATCTTCCGGCGCGATGTGTTCAAGGGCTTCACCGGCCATATGCGTTACCGCTGCGTTTACAGCGATCTGCAGATCAGTGGCTGGTACGACAAGATGCGTTACAACCAGCCCTATCTGATCAGCATCGATGATGATTCGGTGCTGAGCGTCAGCCGCTCTCCGAGCCAGGCGCAATGCTCCACGCAACTGCGCGCCCTACCTGCCGAGCAACAGGTGCAGAGCTTCTGCGCCATGGGCAACCAGACCGTCGCCCGTTGAGTCGTTTGTCAGCGAGCGCGCTGGAAAACCAGGCTGACTTTGGCGCCACCAGGGCGCTGGAAGCGTTCGATCATGCGCTCGCCTTCTACCTCCATGCGCAGTTCCCGGGTGGTGCGCACGTCGCCGGTCCAGTTCGGGAAGGAGGAGCCTTCCACGGTGTTGCCACTGAAGTTGCCCAGGGCATCGACGGTGTAGCGTCCGTACAGCGCGAGGCTACCGGCCATCACGGCGCGGTTCTCCGCGTCGGTACCGCCGCCCCGCTCATTGGATTGAAAGCGTGGGATGCGCGGGTCGTGCAGAAACTCCACAAAGTACAGATCCGGCGTAAATACCAACCGGCCCTGCGGTTCGGGGCCGTAGGGATAGGACGTCACGCCGTCGTTCTCCACCGTGGCGGCGATCAGGTTCCAGGTGCCGGCCACCTTGTTCGGCACCCCGGCTGCCAGGCTGCTCGCCGCGCCCAGCAGCAGCGCCGCGGCGGCCAGGCGTATCGAGGGCGGGCTCATGTCAGCTCCCGTCGGCCGAGAAGGCCACATCACGCTGTGCTTCGAGCGATTCGAGTCGCTGGTTCAGGGCGGCGTGGATGTTTTCATAGGCGGTGCTGCCCAGGGGCAAACGTAGCGGTGGGTGAGGCATGTCGGCCGCCTGGATGATCGCCCCGACCGTGTTGGCAGCGTCGCCGCGAATCTCGAATTCGCCGCTGGCGATCATCGCGTGAACCTGGCCGGCCGGCGTGTCTCGGTAAGCGCCGGAAGGTGGCGCCAGGTCGATAGCGGCGGCGAAGTTGGTACGGGTCGGGCCCGGCTCGGCGAGGATGAAGTCGATTCCGAAGGGCGCGACCTCCTGGGCCACGGCTTCGACGAAGCCTTCGATCCCCCATTTGCTGGCGTGGTAGAGGCTGAAGCCGGGGTAGACGATCTGCCCACCCTCGGAAGACACCTGAACGATGCGCCCGCCGCCCTGGGCACGCAGGTGGGCCAGGCTGCGGCGGATCAGCTGGATCGAGCCCGTCAGGTTGGTGGCCAGCACCCGCTCGATCTGCGCGTCGCTTACCTCCTCGGCAGGGCCGACCAGGCCGTAGCCGGCGTTGCTGACGATCACGTCGATGCGGCCGAAGTGCTCGAAGGCATGGTCGATCACGCGGCCTATCTGCGCGGTTTCGGTGACGTCCAAAGCGAGCACCTGCAGGCGGTCGCCATATTGGTGTGCCAGTTCCCGCAGTGTTTCCTGGCGGCGTGCCGTGGCGATCACCCGATCACCGCGCTCCAGCAATCGGGCCGTCATGATCTTGCCGAGCCCGGACGATGCCCCCGTGATAAGCCAGGTCTTGTTCATGCTGTGCTCCTCGATCATTGCTTGAGGCATTCACTCTAATCAGATTTTTTGTTGTGATAATCGGCTTTAATTCGCATGAGCTGGTGAATGGAGATGAACAATGGGCAGGCCAACGTTAAGCGATCTCAGTGCCCTGATGGCGGTGGCGCAGCACCGCAGCTTTAGAAAAGCTGCGGATGAGCTGGGGATGTCCCGCTCCGCACTTAGCCACGCGATCGCCGCGCTGGAGCGCCAGCTGGGTGTGCGCCTGCTCCACCGCACCACGCGCAGCGTGGCGCCGACCGAGGCCGGCGAGCACTTCTTGCTGCGCCTGGCGCCGGTGCTGCAGGGCCTCGATCAGGCTATCGATGCGTTGACCGAAGAGGGCGGCCATCCCACCGGGACCCTGCGCATCAATGGTGGCGAGGAGGCCATGCGTGTGTTGCTCAGGCGCGTGGTGCCGGCCTTTCTGGAGCGCCACCCGCAGGTTTCGCTGGACCTGGTCAGTGACGGCCATCTGGTGGATATCGTGGCCGACGGTTTCGATGCCGGCATCCGGCTGGCCGAAGCCGTGCCCCAGGACATGATCGCCGTGGCTCTGAGCGGGGATTTCCGTTTTCTAGCCGTGGCATCGCCCGAGTACCTGGCCCACGCTGGACGGCCCGTCATGCCGGAGGATCTGCGAGCCCATCGCTGCATCCGCCAGCGCCTGCCCAGCGGCAAACTCTACCGCTGGGAATTCGAGCAGCGCGGGCAGGAAGTCACCGTCGATGTGCCGGGCAGCATGACCCTCAACCATACGCAATTGATGATCGAGGCGGCCGTGGCCGGGATGGGCATCGTCTATGTGCCGGACATGGCGGCGCAGCGCTGGCTGGAGGAGGGCAAGCTGGTCGCGGTCCTGGAGGACTGGTCACCGCCGGTGGGTGGATTGCGGCTGTATTACCCCAGTCACTGCCACGTTTCTGCGGCGCTGCGTGCGTTTATCGAAGTGATCAGGAGCGTTCGCTGACACGCGGATACTGTGGCTGGATGGGACCTTTAGAGCGGCGCCTTTTCCTGCTGAGCGGGCTGATCCTCGGCTATGCCCGGCACGTGCAGGCCGCTTTCGACGATCTGGTTGGATTCCATCTGCGGCTGGGTCACCCAGGTGAGGATGTCGTAGTAGCGGCGGATGTTGGCGACGAACTGCACCGCCTCGCCGCCGCGGGCGTAGCCGTAGCGGGTCTTGCTGTACCACTGCTTCTGCGCCAGGCGCGGCAGCATCTTCTTCACGTCCAGCCACTTGTTCGGGTCCAGCCCCTCGGCCTCGGCGAGCTTGCGCGCGTCGGACAGGTGGGCGATGCCGACGTTGTACGCGGCGAGCGCGAACCAGGTACGGTCGGGTTCGGTAAGGTCGTCGGCGAGGCCCTCGTGGATCTGCGCGAAGTACTTGCTGCCGCCGATGATGCTCTGCCGCGGGTCCAGGCGGTTGGCGACGCCCATCGCCTGGGCGGTGCCGAGGGTCAGCATCATCAGGCCACGCACGCCGGTCTTGGAGGTGGCATCGGGCTGCCACAGCGACTCCTGGTAACCAATCGCCGCCAGCAATCGCCAGTCGACCTTTTCCGTCTGCGCCGCCTTGCGAAAATGCTGCTCGTAGCGCGGCAGGCGCTGCTGCAGGTGCGTGGCGAAGGTGTAGGCGCCGACGTAGCCGAGCACGTCGACATGGCCGTAGTAGCGCTCCTTCAGGCGTTGTAGGGTGCCGTTCTTCTCTACCCGGCCGATGAACTGGTCCACCTCGTCGAGCAGGCTACGGTCGCCGCCGCCGGCCACCGCCCAGGCCAGGCTGCGCGCATCGCCGAGGTCGAAGGCCACGCGCACGTTGGAGAAATACACCTGGTTCATCGCCAGCTCGTTGGAATCGACCAGGGTCAGGTCGATCTGCCCCTCGTCGACCATCCGCAGCAGGTCGACCACCTCCACCGCGTCGGAGACCTCGTAGTTCAGCTCCGGATACTGCAGCTTCAGCTCGCCGAGCTGCTCGGCGTGGCTGCTGCCCTTGAGCACCAGGATCCGTTTGCCGATCAGGTCCTCGGGGCGGGTAGGGCGTTGCTGGCCGTTGCGGTAGATGACCTGCGGGGTGACGGCGAGGTAGGGCACGGAAAAGCTGGCCTGGCCCCGGCGGCCCTCGGTGGCGACCAGGCCGGCGGCGGCCAGCTCGGGGCCGGCGGGGTTGTTCAGGCGGATGAACAGGTCGTCGAGGTTGTCGGCGGTCTCGATCTGCAGCTTGACGCCGAGGTCCTCGGCGAAGCGCTTGACCAGCTCGTACTCGAAGCCGGTCTCGCCGTTGCGGTCTTCGAAGTAGGTGGCCGGGCTGTTGCGGGTGACCACCCGCAGCACGCCTTCATCCTTTATACGCTCGAGCGTCGACGGCCTGGGAGCCGGCGTGTCGTCGTCGCTGCAGCCCGTCAGCGACAGGACGATACCCGCCGCCAGGAGCCCGATGAGACAGCGTGTGCGCAACGCCAGGAATGAAAACATCGGCGCAGTATACGCAATGGCGTAGCGCCGCCATATCTGGACAGGCAGCAGGCGCTCTGCTAGGCGCAAGTGCCGGTCGCCGGCGGCTTTGCGAGCGCCGGCTTTGGCCTCATGCGGCTGGTATAGGGTAGAATGCGCGCCTCCCAACGCTCCCCCTTCCGAGGCTGTCCCGACGATGTTGATTCTGCGCGGCGCTCCCGCCCTTTCTGCCTTTCGCCACGGCAAATTGCTCGAGCAACTGACCTCCAGGGTCCCCGCCGTGACCGGGTTGTATGCCGAATTCGCGCATTTCGCCGAAGTGTCCGGCGCATTGACCGCGGACGAGGAGCAGGTTCTGGCGCGCCTGCTCAAGTACGGGCCGAGCGTGCCGGTGCAGGAGCCCAGCGGGCGGCTGTTCCTCTGCGTACCGCGCTTCGGCACCATTTCGCCCTGGTCGAGCAAGGCCAGCGACATCGCCCGCAACTGCGGCCTGGTGAAGATCGAGCGCCTCGAGCGCGGCATCGCCTACTACGTCACCGGCGAGCTTGGCGAGGCCGAGATCGAGCAGGTCGCCGCGCTGCTGCACGACCGCATGACCCAGTTGGTGCTGGGCCGCATGGAAGACGCCAGCAACCTGTTCAGCCACGCCGAACCCAAGCCGCTGACCGCCGTGGACATCCTCGGGGGCGGCCGCGCGGCGCTGGAGAAGGCCAACGTCGAGCTGGGCCTGGCCCTGGCCGAGGACGAGATCGATTACCTGGTCAACGCCTTCCAGAACCTTGCGCGCAACCCGCACGACATAGAACTGATGATGTTCGCCCAGGCCAACTCCGAGCACTGCCGCCACAAGATCTTCAATGCCAGCTGGGACATCGACGGCGAGAGCCAGGAAAAGTCGCTGTTCGGCATGATCAAGAACACCTACCAGATGCACCGCGAGAACGTGCTGTCGGCCTACAAGGACAACGCCTCGGTGATCGTCGGCCACACTGCCGGGCGCTTCTTCCCGAACCCTGAAACCCGCCAGTACAGCGCGGTGCAGGAGCCGGTGCACATCCTGATGAAGGTGGAAACCCACAACCACCCGACCGCCATTTCGCCGTTCTCCGGCGCGTCCACCGGTTCCGGTGGCGAGATTCGCGACGAGGGCGCCACCGGTCGCGGCGCCAAGCCGAAGGCCGGCCTGACCGGCTTCACCGTTTCCAACCTGAACATCCCGGGTTTCGAGCAGCCCTGGGAAGTGCCCTACGGCAAGCCCGAGCGCATCGTCACGCCGCTGGACATCATGATCGAAGGCCCGCTGGGCGGCGCCGCGTTCAACAACGAGTTCGGCCGTCCGGCGCTGACCGGCTACTTCCGTACCTTCGAGCAGTCGATTACTACGCCCCACGGCGACGAAGTTCGCGGCTACCACAAGCCGATCATGCTCGCCGGCGGCATGGGCAACATCCGCGAAGACCACGTGCAGAAGGGCGAGATCACCGTCGGCGCCAAGCTGATCGTGCTCGGCGGCCCGGCCATGCTGATCGGCCTGGGCGGCGGCGCTGCCTCGTCGGTCGCCACCGGCGCCAGCTCGGCGGACCTGGATTTCGCCTCGGTGCAGCGCGAGAACCCAGAAATGGAACGCCGCTGCCAGGAGGTCATCGACCGCTGCTGGCAGCTGGGCGACGCCAACCCGATCGCCTTCATCCATGACGTCGGCGCCGGCGGCATCTCCAACGCCTTCCCGGAACTGGTAAACGATGGCGGCCGCGGTGGCCGTTTCGAACTGCGCAACGTGCCCAACGACGAGCCGGGCATGGCGCCGCACGAAATCTGGAGCAACGAGTCCCAGGAGCGTTACGTGCTGGCCGTCAGCGCCGAGAACTTCGAACGCTTCCAGGCCATCTGCGAGCGCGAGCGCTGCCCGTTCGCGGTGGTCGGCGAGGCCACCGAGGCGCCGCACCTGACCGTCACCGACCGCCATTTCGGCAACACCCCGGTGGACATGCCGCTGGAAGTGCTGCTCGGCAAGCCGCCGCGCATGCACCGTTCGGTCACCCGTGAAGCCGAGCTGGGCGATGACTTCTCCGCCGCCAGCGTCGCCCTCGAGGACGCCGTCAGCCGTGTGCTGCACCACCCTGCGGTGGCCAGCAAGAGCTTCCTGATCACCATCGGCGACCGCAGCATCACCGGCCTCGTCGCCCGCGACCAGATGGTCGGCCCGTGGCAGGTGCCGGTGGCCGACGTCGCCGTGACCGCTACCAGTTTCGACGTCTATACCGGCGAAGCCATGGCGATGGGCGAGCGCACCCCGCTGGCGCTGCTCGACGCCGCCGCCTCCGGGCGCATGGCGATCGGCGAGACGCTGACCAACATCGCCGCCTCGCGCATCGAGAAGATTTCCGACATCAAGCTGTCCGCCAACTGGATGGCCGCCGCCGGTCATCCCGGCGAGGACGCGCGTCTGTACGACACCGTGAAAGCGGTGGGCATGGAGCTGTGCCCGGCCCTCGGCATCACCATTCCGGTGGGCAAGGACTCCATGTCGATGAAGACCAGGTGGCAGGATGAGGGCGCCGAGAAGAGCGTGACCTCGCCGCTGTCGCTGATCGTCACCGGCTTCGCCCCGGTCACCGACATTCGCCAGACCCTGACCCCGCAACTGCGCCTGGACAAGGGCGAGACCGACCTGATCCTGATCGACCTCGGCCGCGGCCAGAACCGTATGGGCGCCTCCATTCTCGCCCAGGTCTACGGCAAGATCGGCCGCCAGGCGCCCGACGTCGACGACGCCGAGGACCTCAAGGCGTTCTTCGCGGTGATCCAGGGCCTCAACGCCGATGGCCACCTGCTGGCCTACCACGACCGCTCCGACGGCGGCCTGCTGGCCACCGCGCTGGAAATGGCCTTCGCCGGCCACTGCGGCCTGCAACTTACCCTCGATGCCCTCGCCGACAGCGCCGATGGCCTCGCTGCCGTGCTCTTCAACGAAGAACTCGGAGCCCTGATCCAGGTTCGCCAGGACGCCACTCCGGACGTGCTGGCGCAGTTCAGCGCGGCTGGCCTGGGCGACTGCGTGGCGGTGATCGGCCAGCCGGTCAACGGCAGCAGCGACGTGACCTTCACCTACGACGGCGAGCCGGTCTACAGCGGCGACCGTCGCCTGCTGCAGCGCGAGTGGAGCGAGACCAGTTACCGCATCCAGCGCCTGCGCGACAACGCCGACTGCGCCGAGCAGGAGTTCGACAGCCTGCTCGAGGAGGAGAACCCCGGCCTCACGGTAAAGCTCGCCTTCGACGTCAACGACGACATCGCCGCGCCCTACATCAAGAAGGGCGTGCGGCCAAAGGTGGCGGTGCTGCGCGAGCAGGGGGTCAACGGCCAGGTGGAAATGGCCGCGGCGTTCGACCGTGCCGGCTTCGCCGCCCTCGACGTGCACATGAGCGACATCCTCGCCGGTCGCGTTGACCTCGAGGAGTTCAAGGGCTTGGTGGCCTGCGGCGGCTTCTCTTACGGCGACGTCCTCGGCGCCGGCGAGGGCTGGGCCAAGTCGGTGCTGTTCAACAACCGCGCGCGCGACGCCTTCCAGGGCTTCTTCGAGCGCAAGGACAGCTTCGCCCTGGGCGTCTGTAACGGCTGCCAGATGATGTCGAACCTGCATGAGCTGATCCCCGGAACCGAGTTCTGGCCGCACTTCGTGCGCAACCGCTCTGAGCAGTTCGAGGCGCGTGTGGCGATGGTGCAGATCCAGGAGTCGGCGTCGATCCTGCTACGCGGCATGGCCGGTTCGCGGATGCCCATCGCCATCGCCCACGGCGAAGGTCATGCGGAGTTCGAGAGCGAGGAAGCGCTGCTCGAGGCCGACCTGTCCGGGTGCGTGTCGATGCGTTTCGTCGACAACCACGGCAAGGTCACCGAGCGCTATCCGGCCAACCCGAACGGCTCGCCGCGCGGGATCACCGGCCTGACCAGCCGCGACGGCCGCGTCACCATCCTCATGCCGCACCCGGAGCGGGTTTTCCGTGCCGTGCAGAACTCCTGGCGCCCAGACGACTGGCAGGAAGACGGCGGCTGGCTGCGCCTGTTCCGCAACGCGCGGGTCTGGGTCGACTGACACTGGCAGGGGGAGTACCGCGTACTCCTTCCGTTCCACCACGGCGACGACGGTATCCGGCATGTACAAGCTGTGCTTTTACGTTCCAGACACTCACCTGGAGAGCGTCAAGCAGGCGGTTTTCCAGGCCGGCGGTGGACGTATCGGCGATTACGACCAGTGCTGCTGGCAGGTGCTGGGCGAGGGGCAGTTCCGTGCCTTGCCGGGCAGCGCGCCGTTCATCGGCGAGGTCGACCGGCTCCAGCGGCTCCCCGAATGGAAGGTCGAACTGGTGGTGGCCGATGCCTCGATCCGCGCCGTGGTCGACGCGCTGAAAAGGGCGCATCCCTACGAAACGCCGGCGTTCGATGTCTGGCGCCTGGAAACCCTGGATTAGACGCCCTGACGTCGGACCTGCATGCCGTGGTGGCATAATGGCCATCTCAGCATTCGCGTGTCGGTAGTTACGATGCCCCAACTGCTCAGCCCCAGCGAAGCTCGCGCCGAGATCCGCCGTCTGCGCGAGATGATCGCCCACAACACGGACTGGCTCTGGGAAGTCGACGCCCAGGGTCGCTACACGTTCAGCTCCGAACATTGCCGCACGCTGCTCGGCTACACGCCGGAGCAGATGCTCGGGCGCACGCCCTTCGATTTCATGCCGGCCGACGAAGCGGCGCGGGTCGGCCAGATGTTCCTCGAAATCGTTGCCGAGCGGCGGCCGTTCTCCGGCCTGGTGAACCGCAACCTGTGCGCCGATGGCAGCCTGGTGGTGCTGGAAACCAGCGGCATTCCGCTGTTCGACGAGCACGGCGAATTCCGTGGCTACCGTGGCATCGACCGCGACATCACCCAGGGCATCGGCCTGCTCGGCCAGCGCAGCGTGCAGCTGGAGGCGCTGTATGCCGCGGCCCCGGTCGCGCTCGGCCTGATCGACCGGCAAGCCCATGTGGTGATCGCCAACCGTGCGCTGGCCGCGCTGCTGGGCGATTCGCTGAATCGGCTGGTGGGCCGGCCGATCGCCGATTTCCTCCCGGAGGATCAGCTGGATGTCGCGCGCTGCTTCGTTCGCCTGGATGCCGGCGAGACGCTGGCGGACCTCGAGCTGGACTGGCGCGAGCGTCATCATCAGGTCGGCCTGCAGGGCGTGCGCGACCCGGCGGGGCAGGTAATCGGCCTAACCCTGGCGCTCACCGACGTCACCGAGCAGTACCGGATGCGCGAGCAACTGGCGGCGGCCAACGCGCGGCTGAGCGAGGTCGCCGAGAAGGATTACCTCACCGGCCTGCCCAACCGCCGTCGCTTCGACGAGGCGCTGACGCAGGAGATCGCCCGCGCGCGCCGCGCCGGCCTGCCGTTGTCGCTGCTGATGCTCGATGTCGACCTGTTCAAGCCGTTCAACGATCACTACGGCCATCCTGCCGGGGACGAATGCCTGCGCCGGCTGGCCGAGCTGTTTCGTCAGGTGGTGCGTCCGGGCGATCTGGTCTGCCGGTACGGCGGCGAGGAATTCAGCGTGATCCTGCCGGGCACCTTGGCCGAGGAGGCGCGGCGGGTCGCCGAGCGCTTGCGTGAGCGGGTCGAGCAGGCCGAGCTGGAGCACGCCTACGCACCGCTCGGCCGGGTCACCGTGAGCCTCGGCGGCGCCTGCCTGCCGGCAGGTGGGGAGTGGCCCGCGGCGACGCTCACCGATGCCGCCGACCGCGCGCTCTACGCGGCGAAGGAGGGCGGACGCAACCGCGTGTGCATCGTCGCCTGCACAGGCGACGACTAAGCCCGGCGTTCGGCCAGCCAGATTTCCAGCTGCGCGGCGGGCAGCGGGCAGGAGAACAGATAGCCCTGGGCGACGTGGTAGCCCTGCTGCCTGAGAATCTCGAACTGGCTGACGCTCTCGATGCCCTCGGCGACCACCGTAAGCTCCAGACTCTGGCCGATGTTGATCACTGCATCGCTGAGGGCGCGACTGGACGCGTCGTTGTCGAGGTCGTCGACGAAGCTCTTGTCCAGCTTCAATTCGCTGATCGGCAGCCGGCGCAGGTAGCTCAGGCTGGAATAGCCGGTGCCGAAGTCGTCCATCGCCAGGCGCACGCCGAGGCTGTAGATGTCGTCGAGGGTCTGCAGAATGCCCGGGTTCACGTCCACCAGCACGCCCTCGGTGATCTCCACGGTGAGGTCGCGCGGCACCAGCCCGTGCCGGCGCAGCGCATCGGCGATGGTCTGCGGCAGGGTCAGGTTGTGGAAATTGGTCGGCGACAGATTTACTGCGATCGACGGAATCGACAGTCCCTTGCCGCGCCAGTCGGCCAGCTGGCGGCAGGCCTCGTTCAGCGCCCAGTCGCCCAGCGCATCGATCAGCCCGCATTCTTCGGCCAGCGGAATGAAGTGCGCCGGCGATACCTCGCCGAGCTGCGGATGGCACCAGCGTGCCAGGGCTTCGACGCCATGCAGGTTGCCATCGGCGAAGCTCACCTGCGGCTGATAGTGCAGGTGTAGCTCGCCGGCCAGCAGCGCGGCCTTCAGCGCCGCTTCCAGCGCCATGCGTTCCTGGGCGAGGCGGTTCATCTCGTGGCTGAAGAAGCTGAAACAGCCGCGCCCGGCCGCTTTCGCGTGGCCCATGGCGAGGTCGGCATGCTGCAGCAACTGCTCCATGTCGCGGCCGTCCTCGGGATACAGGGCGATGCCGATGCTCGCCGAGGGGGTCAGGCTGCCGCCGCCGACCAGGCAGGGCTCGGCGAGGCGTTGCTGCAGGTCCTCGGCCAGGTCGGTGGCCTGCGCGAGGTCGTGGAAGGGGCAGACCAGGACGAATTCGTCGCCGGACAGGCGACCGACGATGTCGCCGCTGCGGCGCTCCTGCTTCAAGCGCTCGGCGATGATCCGCAGCAGCTCGTCGCCGCAGGGATGGCCGAGGCTGTCGTTGATCTGCTTGAAGCGATCCAGGTCGATGAACAGCACCGCCAGCGACCCACGTGCCTGCGCAACGCCATCGATGGCGTGTTCGGCCTTGGCTTGCAGCAGGCTGCGATTCGGCAGGCCGGTGAGGCTGTCGTAGGAGGTGATCTGGCGGATTCGCGAGCGGGTTTCCTCGCGCTCCAGGGCCAGCGCGCAGAGGTGCGTGCTGACCTCTACCAGGCGCCGGTGCAGCGCGCTCGGCTCGCGGGATTCGCGGTAGTAGAAGGCGAAGGTGCCGATCACCCGGTCGTCGCTGGACATGATCGGCGTCGACCAGCAGGCGTGCAGCTCCGCTGGCACCATATGCCGGTAGTCGGCCCACAACGGATCGCTGCCGATGTCCCTCACCAGCACGGGCTGGCGGCGAAACGCTGCGGTGCCGCAGGACCCTGCGAACGGCCCTATGGCGGCGCCTTCCAGCGCCTGCGAGTAGGCGGCGGGCAGGCTCGGCGCGGCCAGCGGGTGCAGTTTGCCGTGCTCGTCGACCTGCTGGATCGAGGCGACCACCTGCGGCGCGATGTGCTCCACCTCGCGGCAGACCAGCGCCATCAGCTCGCCCAGCGGCATCTCGCGGACCATCGCCTCGAGCACCTGATGCTGCAGCACCTGATGGATCTTCGAGTCGGTGATGTCGGTCAGCAGGCTCACGCTGTTGATCAGCCGGCCGTTCTCATCGAACACCGGGTTGCTGGTCACGCTGCACCAGATGCGCTGGCCGTGGCGGTCGTGCACCAACTCCTCGGCGTGATAGGACAACCCGCTGGAAAGGCGCTCGCGCAATGCCTCGATCATCGTCTGCAACTGGTGCGTAGCGATCAGCGGTGCCGGCGTGCGGCCGAGGCTTTCCGCCTGCGAATAGCCGAACAGGGTGCTGAAGCCGTTGTTCACGTAAAGGATGCGCCACTGGCCGTCGGTGATGATCACCGCGCTGTCGGTGCGGTCGGCGGCGAGCGAAAGCAGGTGGGTGCGCTCGACCTCGCGGCGCTGTTCGGTGATGTCCCTGATGAAGGCGGTGTAGAACACGTTCTCGGCGATCTCGAGGCGGGCGCAGTTCATCGATCCCCAGCGCCGGCTGCCGTCGTGGCGTTCGATCAGTACGTCCTGGGTAAGTGGCGCGGAACCCTCCGCGCGGCGTTGCAACAGGTGCGGCAGCAGGCCGCTCACCGGCCGCCCGAGCACCGTCTCGCGCGGCCGGCCCCAGAGCTGCTCGGCGGCAGCGTTGAACATCACGATGCACCCTTCGGGGTCGATGGTGAGCACCGCGTCGGGACCGCGTTCGAGGGTCTGGGTGCGAATTTCCGCAAGGTGCCGGTCAGTCATCACGGCTCTCGTCGTCGGGCGGAACCTCGGTCATGGCGTGCCCCTAAGGCGGGCGTTTTCCCAGGCTTCCACGCAGGATTAGCAAGGATAGACGGCGACGGCCTGCCGGTCAGGTTTTGAAGTGCAGGACCATCCCATTGAGTTCTACGGCCAGGCGCGACAGTTCGTGGCTCGCCGCCGCGGTCTGGTTGGCGCCGGCCGAGGCCTGGGTGGAGAGGTCGCGGATGTTCACCAGATTGCGGTCGACTTCACGGGCGACCTGCGCCTGCTGCTCGGCGGCGCTGGCGATCACCAGGTTGCGCTCGGTGATCTGGTTCACCGCGGCGAAGATCTCCTCCAGCGTGCGGCTGGTCGCCTGGGTGTTGTGCAGGGTCGAATGGGCGCGCCTGCTGTTCTGCTCCATCGAATTCACCGCGGTATCGGTGTTCGCCTGGATGCCGCCGATCATCTCCTCGATCTCGCGGGTCGACTGCTGGGTGCGGTGGGCGAGGCCGCGCACCTCGTCGGCTACCACCGCGAAACCGCGCCCGGCCTCGCCGGCGCGGGCGGCCTCGATGGCGGCGTTGAGCGCCAGCAGGTTGGTCTGCTCGGAAATCGCGCGGATCACCTCGAGCACCTTGCCGATGTGTCGGGTCTGTTCGGACAGCTCGCGGATCAGCTGCGAAGTCGCCTGCACGTCCTGCGACATGCCGTTGATCTCGTCGATGGTGCACTGCACCTGGTCGCGGCTATGCCGGGCCAACTGGTTCGAGGCATTCGTCGCCTCCGAGGTGGCGACCGCGTTGCGCGCGACTTCCTCCACCGCGGTGGTCATCTGGTTGACCGCGGTGGCCGCCTGCTCCAGCTCCTGATGCTGCTGGTGCAGGCCGCGATTGCTTTCCTCGGTCACCGCGCTGAGCTCTTCCGCCGCCGAGGCCAGCTGGTTGGCCGAACTGGTGATCTGGCCGATGGTTTCACGCTGGCTGTGCTGCATGTGTTGCAGCGAGCGGAACAGCACACCGATCTCGTTGTTCGAGCCGGTGGCGATGTGGGTGGTCAGGTCACCGTCGGCGATGTGCTCGAAATGCCGGCTGGCTTCGCGCAGCGGCTGGAGAATCTGCCGGGCGATGAACAGCCAGCAGCCGATGGCGAGCAGCAGGCCCAGGCCGATCAGCACGACGGCCTGGATGCGCGCGACTTCGTAGCGCCCGCTGGCGGTCTGCATGATGGCCGCGGTGCGTTTGCCGACGTGCTCGCTGAAGGTGGAGATCGCCTTGTCGAACGCGCCGTTCGCCTCGCGGGCCTTGAGGTTGACCTCGACGTAGCGCGTCGCCGAGCCGCCGCTGAGCGCCTCGAGCTGCTCATCCAGTGCCGCGCTGTAGGTGCTGAAGCTCTGCTCGATGGCCCTGGCCAGTTGCTCGCCTTTCGGGCTCTTTTCCATGCCGATGAATTGGCCGAAGGCTTCGCGCGCCTTGGCCGACAGGCTTTTGGTCAGTTCCAGGCTCTGTTTCGCCCTGTCGGTTTCGCCCGCCTGCATTTCCAGGAAGGCGCCCGCCATCGCCAGGCGAGTGCGCAGGAAACCAACGTAGGTTGCGTCGATCAGACCGAGCTGGCGGATGCCGACATCCTCCAGCTCCTGGATCTGCCGGCTGCTGTTGTGCGCATCGTTCCAGGCTGTGGCGGTGGAAACCAGCAGTGCGGTCAGCAGGGCCGTGAGTACCAGCAGCATGCCCGTGCGGACCTTCAGATTCTTCAGCATGCGATTCCTCCCTGAATGTGCCATTTAGTTGGCATCCAATTGCTGCCGCCATACGGCTATTCTTTAAATCGCTATCGAGAAAAGTCAATCTTTAATAACGTAATGCGTCATTTCTTAATGCCTTCCACGTCATTCGCTTGAACCCCTGGCGCCTTGAAAATGTCCGGTTAATAGGGACTGATGCGTCGAGGTAGCAAATTTGAAAGACAAGGGAATCGCATCGGAAGTGGGCGCGGCCATCGCGGCGCTGCGCAAGCAGCAGCGCCTGACGCAGGCGCAGGTCGCCGAGTCGATCAACGTGGAGAAGGAGACGGTCAGTCGCATCGAAACCGGGGTGATTTCCCCGAGCCTGGCGCGCCTTCGGCAGATTGCCGACGTGCTCGGCTGTACGCCGGCGGACCTGTTCCGCCCCGGCTCGCCGGATGCGCTGGATCAGGCGCATAAGATCGTAGAGCTGCTGCAGGGGTTGAACGAAAACGAGCGGGCGATGGTGGTGAGGGTGGTGGGTGAGGTGGCCGGGGCGCTCAGGCAGCGCCCGTGCAAGGAGGCCTGAGCGAAGCGTGGCTCAGGGGCGGATTTCGATCAGCGTGCCGTCCTTGACCAGCGTCCAGATCTCGCGCATGTCATCGTTGGTCAGGGCGATGCAGCCCTCGGTCCAGTCGAGGCTGTTGAAGTACCACTCGGGGTATTCCTCGTCGATCGGCGTTCCGTGCAGCATGATCATGCCGCCGGGTTTGACCTTGAGCTCGGAGGCGCGGTCCTTGTCGCGGGCGTTGGGGTAGGAGATGTGCATCGCCAGGTTGTAGCGGCCGCTGGGTTTGCGCCAGTCGATCCAGTAGAAGCCTTCCGGGGTGCGCTTGTCGCCTTCCTGGATCTTCGGGCCGGTGGGTTTCTTGCCCAGCGAGATGCGATAGGACTTGAGGGTCTCGCCCTTGCTGATCAGGTGCAGCCGGTGTTCGGACTTGAGCACCAGCACCTTGTCTACCTGCTTGCCGTCCAGCGTCGAGGTGACGTTGCCCAGGGCGAGGGTGGCGAAGGACAGACAGACAAAGGTGAGCAACCAGCGCATCGACGACGAGACCTAGAGAAAGGGGTATTCAAGCTTTTCGGAAGCGCGCCAGCAAGGGTTCCAGCGGCTCGTTACGTACCGGAAACAGGGCGTTCGGGCGGTCCGCGAAGAACCATTCTAAGGTACGCCCGATGGTCGGAAAAGCCAGCTCCGACCAGGGGATTTCCGCTTCGTGGAAGAGTTTGACCTCGAGGCTTTCGTCGCCGGCGGCAAAATCCAGATCGACCAGTTCCGCGCGGAACAGCATGTACACCTGGCTGATGTGCGGCAGGTCGAACACGGTATAGAGCTGCAGGCCGCTGACCCGCGCGCAGGCTTCCTCCAGGGTTTCCCGGGACGCCGCCTGTTCAGTGGTTTCGCCGTTCTCCATGAAGCCTGCCGGCAATGTCCAGAAGCCACGGCGCGGCTCGATCGCGCGACGGCAGAGGAGCACCTGTTCGCCCCACACCGGCAGGCAGCCGGCGACTATTCGCGGGTTCTGGTAATGCACGAGCTGGCATTGGTCACAGACGAAACGTGGGCGGTTGTCGCCGGCGGGAATCCGCTCGCTGACCGTACCGCCGCACTGGTTGCAGAATTTCATCCGGTCTCCGGCGTGTTGTTGTGGTGATGCATGGCATCAGGCCCGGAGGGAAAAAGCAACGCCCGCCCGGCGTGGCGTCGCCCGGGTCTTGGGCCGATGCGACAGTTCGTGCCATGATGCCGTCAAACGAAAAAACCGAGAGCGCCCATGCAGGACGAACTGCTCCAGAAGGTAAGGAGCTATACCCCGCTTATTCTGCCCCCTGAGCAGAATTTCCCCGAAGCGGCGGTATTGCTGCCGATCACCCGCAGCGACGAGCCCGAACTGGTGCTCACCTTGCGCGCCAGCGGGTTGTCCACCCACGGCGGCGAAGTCGCCTTTCCCGGCGGTCGTCGCGACCCCGAGGACCAGGACCTGGTCGCCACCGCGCTGCGCGAGGCCGAGGAGGAAATCGGCCTGCCGCCTGGCCTGGTGGAGGTCGTCGGCCCGCTGAGCACGCTGGTCTCGCGCCACCGCATCAAGGTCACGCCATACGTCGCGGTGGTTCCGGATTACGTCGAGTATGTCGCCAACGACGGCGAGATCGCCGCGGTGTTCAGCGTGCCGCTGAGCTTTTTCCGCGAAGACCCGCGCGAGTTCACCCACCGCATCGACTACCTCGGGCAGAGCTGGTACGTGCCCAGTTATCGCTTCGGCGAGTTCCGCATCTGGGGGCTCACCGCGATCATGATCGTCGAGCTGATGAACCTTCTGTACGACGCCGGTATCGACCTTCACGAGCCGCCGGACACCTTCCTCACCTTGCGCTGAGCCTGGAGAACAATGATGAAGTACCGCCTGGGAGATTCCCGCGTCGACGCTCACCCGCAAAGCTGGGTCGCGCCGAACGCCTCGCTGATCGGCAAGGTCCGCCTGGATGCCGGCGCCAGCGTCTGGTTCGGCGCCGTGCTGCGCGGCGACAACGAGCTGATCCACATTGGCGAGAACAGCAACGTGCAGGACGGCACCGTGATGCACACCGACGCCGGCGTGCCGCTGAACATCGGCAAGGGCGTCACCATCGGCCACAACGCCATGCTGCACGGCTGCACGGTCGGCGATTTCAGCCTGATCGGCATCAACGCGGTGCTGCTCAACGGCGCCAGGATCGGCCGTCACTGCATCATCGGCGCCAACGCGCTGATCCCCGAGGGCAAGGAAATCCCCGACGGTTCGCTGGTCATGGGCTCGCCCGGCAAGGTGGTGCGCGAGCTCAGCGAGCAGCAGATGAAGATGCTCGAAGCCAGCGCCGCGCACTACGTGCACAACGCCCAGCGCTACGCGCGCGACCTGGTCGAGCAGGACGACTGATGCAGGAGCGCCCGCTGAAGTCGCCCTGCGTGAACATCTGCGCGCTCGACGAAGACGACCTCTGCAGCGGCTGCCAGCGCTCGGCGGCGGAAATCACCCGCTGGTCGCGGATGGACAACGACGAGCGCCGCCAGGTGCTCGCTCGCACCGTCGAACGCGCACGAGCCAAAGGCCTGCTGATCTCGTAAAATCCGCCTCCTTTTTTTCACTCCACGCGCCGCTGGCGCCTGCCTGCAAGGAAATCGACATGCCCCGTCTCGGAACCCCGCTCTCGCCGAGCGCCACCCGCGTCCTGCTCTGTGGCTCCGGCGAGCTCGGCAAGGAAGTCGCCATCGAACTGCAGCGTCTGGGCGTCGAGGTGATTGCCGTCGACCGTTATGCCAACGCCCCGGCGATGCAGGTCGCGCACCGCAGCCACGTCATCGACATGCTCGACGGCGCGGCCCTGCGCGCGCTGATCGAGCAAGAGAAGCCGCACTACATCGTTCCCGAGATCGAAGCCATCGCCACCGCGACCCTGGTCGAGCTGGAGGCCGAGGGCTTCACCGTGATCCCCACCGCGCGCGCCGCGCAGCTGACCATGAACCGCGAAGGCATCCGTCGCCTGGCCGCCGAGGAACTTGGCCTGCCGACCTCGCCGTACCGTTTCGCCGACAGTTTCGAGGAATTCCGTGACGCCACCGTGGCGCTCGGCTTCCCGTGCCTGATCAAGCCGATCATGAGTTCCTCGGGCAAGGGCCAGAGCGTGCTGAAGAGCGCCGATGACCTGCAGACCGCCTGGGACTACGCCCAGGCCGGCGGCCGCGCCGGCAAGGGTCGGGTGATCGTCGAGGGTTTCATCGATTTCGACTACGAGATCACCCTGCTTACCGTGCGCCACGCCAACGGTGTGACCTTCTGCGATCCGGTCGGCCATCGCCAGGCCAAGGGCGACTATCAGGAATCCTGGCAGCCCCAGGCGATGAGCGAGGCCGCGCGCGCCGAAGCCGAGCGTATCGCCCTGGCGGTGACCGGCTCGCTGGGCGGCCGCGGGCTATTCGGTGTCGAGCTGTTCGTGAAGGGCGACATGGTCTGGTTCTGCGAGATTTCCCCGCGCCCGCACGACACCGGCCTGGTCACGCTGATCTCCCAGGACCTCTCCGAATTCGCCCTGCATGCGCGGGCGATCCTCGGCCTGCCGATTCCGGCGATCCGCCAGTTCGGCCCGTCCGCCTCGGCGGTGATCCTGGTGGCCGGCGAGTCGCGCGAGATGAGCTTCGGCAACCTCGGCGCCGCGCTGAGCGAGCCGGACACCGCGTTGCGCCTGTTCGGCAAGCCGGAAGTCTCCGGCCAGCGCCGTCTCGGCGTGGCATTGGCGCGCGACGAGTCGATCGAGGCCGCCCGCGCCAAGGCGACCCGTGTCGCACAGGCGGTCGACGTCACGCTCTGAGTCCACCGGCCACAAAAAATGGCCTGGAGCCATTTTTGACATCGCCCTGCGACTGCCCGGAGGGTAGTGGCCATGGAGGGCAAACCACAAAAAAAGCCGGCGCTTTTGGCGCCGGCTTTTTCATGTTCGTCAGTGGGGCGACTGCGGGCCAAGGCTCTTGACACCTCGTAGGGTGGGCTGAAGCCCACCCTGTGCGACCGCTTACAGATCCGTTTCGCGCGTTTCGCGCATCAGCAGCACCGCCAGCAGGCTCAGCCCGGCCGCCACCGAAACATAGCCGCCGACCCAGCCCAGCCCGCCGGCGGCCACCAGTTTCTGCGCCACGTAGGGGGCCAGCGAGGCGCCGAGGATGCCGCCCAGGTTGTACGCCGCGGACGCACCGGTATAGCGCACGCGGGTCGGGAAGAGTTCCGGCAGCAGTGCGCCCATCGGGGCGAAGGTGACGCCCATCAGGAACAGCTCCAGCGACAGGAAGATCGCTACGTCCACCACCGAGCCGCTGCTCAGTAAGGGTTGCATGGTGAAGCCGGACGCCACCGCGGCCAGGCAGCCGACGATCAGAACCGGGCGGCGCCCGAAGCGGTCACAGGCGAGCGCCGATACCGGCGTGGCGGCGCCCATGAACAGCACGGCGAAGCACAGCAGGCCGAGGAATTCCTCGCGGGTGAAACCCAGCGAGCTGACGCCGTAGCTCAGCGAGAAGACCGCCGAGATGTAGAACAGTGCATAGCACACCACCATCGCCAGCGAGCCGAGCACCACGTTGCGCCAGTGCCGGGAGAACATCTCGGCGATCGGCAGGCGTGCGCGATCGTGCTGCTGCAGCGCCTTGGCGAACACCGGGGTTTCGTGAAGCTTGAGGCGCACGTAGAGGCCGACGATCACCAGCAGCGCGCTGAAGAGGAACGGGATACGCCAGCCCCAGGCGCGGAACTGCTCTTCGCTGAGGGTCATCGCCAGAGTCAGGAACAGCCCGTTGGCGGCGAGGAAGCCGATCGACGGGCCCATCTGTGGGAACATGCCGAACCAGGCGCGGCGGTGCTTGGGTGCATTCTCCGTGGCCAGCAGCGCAGCGCCGCCCCATTCGCCGCCCAGGCCGAGGCCCTGGCCGAAACGCAGCACGCAGAGCAGGATCGGAGCCCAGGCACCGATGGCGTCGTAGCCCGGCAACAGGCCGATCAGCGTGGTGGACAGGCCCATCAGCAGCAGCGACGCGACCAGCGTCGACTTGCGCCCGATGCGGTCGCCGAAGTGGCCGAACAGCGCCGAACCCAGCGGTCGGGCGAGGAAGGCGATGCCGAAGGTGATGAAGGCGGAGAGCGCCTGGGCGGTGCCGGAGGTCTGCGGGAAGAACACCGGGCCGATCACCAGCGCGGCGGCGGTGGCGTAGATGTAAAAGTCGTAGAACTCGATGGCGGTGCCGATGAGGCTGGCGACGGCGACGCGCGCGGTCGAGTTGGCCTGCACGGGGGCGTCGGCATCGGCCTCGCGCGCAGCGGTATAGGTGGCGGTATTCATGCACGGATCCCGTTATTGTTTGGCCGGCCTTGGCGGTGGCCGGTTGGCTTTCGTCGTGCCGCCTGGGAAGCGGGCGCCCGGGTCGGGCGAGGAGGGCGCTGTCGCGGCAGGGTTGGCGCGGCAGCGAGAACTTCGGTGCACCGGCGGACCGGGCGGGAAGCGGCAGTGGCGGGCCTGCGTCGGCATCGCGGATGGCAAGCGGACGAAGGCAGGGGCTGGGTAAGCTGACGGCGATTATACGGGGGACGAAGGGGCGCCGGGCAACCCCTCCGATCGTCTCAGCCCTGGTTCGGGCGCGGCGCGAGCCAGACACGCACGCGGGTCGCGCGGTTCTCCGCGGCCTGCAGGATCTCCAGGCGATAGCGACCGATCTTCAGGCACACGCCGCTGTCGGGGATGCCTTCCAGCGCCTCGGTGATCAGGCCGTTCAGCGTGCGCGGGCCTTCCACCGGCAGTTGCCAGCCAAGGGCGCGGTTGATGTCGCGGACATGGGCCGCACCGTCGATCACCTGGGTGCCGTCCGGCTGGGTCTGGATGTCGGCATCCTGGCTGTCGTCGCTGCTGTGGAACTGCCCGACGATCTCTTCCAGGAGGTCTTCCAGCGCGCAGATGCCAAGCACTTCGCCGTACTCGTCGACGACGATGCCGATGCGCCGCTTGTGCTTCTGGAAGTTCATCAGCTGCACCGACAGCGGCGTGTTTTCCGGCACGAAGTACGGCTCGTGGCACACACCACGCAGGGCGTCCTTGGTCAACTGGTCGTGGGTCAGCAGGCGGGCGATCCGGCGCATGTGCAGGATGCCTTCGATCTGGTTGATGTCGCCGCGGAATACCGGCAGGCGGGTATGCGAGGTGCTGCGCAACTGGGCGACGATCCGCTCGATGTCGTCGTTCAGGTCGATTCCCTCGACCTCGTTGCGCGGAATCATGATGTCATCGACGGTCATCTTGTCGAGGATGCCAAGCAGCAGGTGCTGGCGCTGCTCCGGCAGGACCTCGTCGATTTCCTCGGGCGGACTTTCTTCGCCGGACAGGTTCTCGCCCTGTGGCGGTGGCCGGATGCCAACCAGCCGCAGCAGCGCGCCGGCGATGCGGTCGAGCAGCCAGAAAGGCGGGTAGAGCAGCTTGACGGCAATCTTCAGCGGCCCGGCGCAGGCGAATGCCAGTGCCTGCGGGTGGCGGGCGGCGATGCTGCGCGGCAGCAGGGTGGCGACGATCAGCCAGGCGATTAGCAGGGCGGCCACCGCGCCGAACAGGCCGGGCTCGCCGCGCAGACGCAGACCGAGCAGTCCGGCTACCGCCGCGCCGAACATCAGCGCCAGGCTGTTGCCGAGCAGCAGGCTGCCGAACAGGCGTTGCGGACGTTTGAGCAGGGCGTTGATGCGCTTGGCGCCGAGCGAGCCCTGGCTGGCCAGCTCGCGCAGTTGCTGCCGGTCGAGCCCGAGGACGGCGCTCTTGCTCGCCGAGAAGAACGCCGAGGCCAGCGCGAGAAAAACCAGCAGGCCAATCAGCGAGCCTTGATCGAGAGTGTCCACGGCAACCTAGGGTCAGATGTGCAGGATGAATTCGCGGACCAGCTTGCTGCCGAAGTAGGCCAGCATCAGCAGGCAGAAACCCGCCAGGGTCCAGCGGATCGCCTTGTGCCCGCGCCAGCCGAGCTGGTGGCGGCCCCAGAGCAGCACGCCGAAGACCACCCAGGCCAGGCACGAGAGCAGGGTCTTGTGCACCAGGTGCTGGGCGAACAGGTCCTCGAAGAACAGCCAGCCGGAGAACAGCGACAGCGAGAGCAGGACCCAGCCCGCCCAGAGAAAGCCGAACAGCAGGCTTTCCATGGTTTGCAACGGCGGGAAGTTCTTGATCAGTCCGGAAGGGTGCTTGTGTTTCAGTTGGTGGTCCTGGAGCAGCAGCAGCAGCGCCTGCAGCACGGCGATGGTGAGCAGGCCGTAGGCGACGATGGACAGCAGGATGTGCGCGAGAATCCCCGGCTCCTCGTCGATCGGCTGCACCGTACCGGCCGGCATCAGCTGCGCCAGCATGGCGGTCAGCGCGCCCAGCGGCATCAGCAGCAACAGCAGGTTCTCCACCGGAATGCGCAGGCAGGCGAGCAGGGTAATAAGGATCACCGCGAAGGCGATCAGGCTGGACGCATTGAAGAAGTCCAGCGCCAGGCCCTGGGTCGCGTGCAACTGCATGAACAGGCTGCCGCCATGGAAGAACAGCGCGAGCGCGCCGAATACACCGATCAGCAGCTTGTTCGGCTTGACGCGCTGGTGAACGCGCAGGCCTTGGTAAGCGGTGACACCAAGATAGAGGAGGGCGGCGGCGAGGCTGGGCAGCAGAGGGTGCATAGATCCTTGAGGCATGGGCCCGAAAGGGCGTGAGTGTGGCATACAAGCAGGCGTCCACGAAAGTATCGGCCCCGCCGGGAGGCGCTCCGCCACGGGGTCGACGCTCATTTCGCGGGCGGCGATCGGCTGTTGCTATGCTGTGGCGCCGGTCAGGAGTCCGCCATGTCCGCAAGCGTTGTATTGATGGTGCTGTTCGCCGCGCTGCTGCATGCCGGCTGGAACACGGCGGTGAAGTCCGGTCACGACAAGTCGCTGAATGCCGTACTGGTCAGTGCCGGCGCCGGCGCCATCGCGGCGCTCGGGCTGTGCTTCGTCGAGGCGCCCTCGCCGGCGAGCTGGCCGTACCTGGCGTGCTCGGTCTGTGCGCAGGTCATCTACTACCGGCTGGTCGCGGCGGCCTATCGGCACGGCGACCTGAGCCAGGCCTACCCCTTGATGCGCGGCACTGCGCCGCTGCTGGTGGCCCTGGCGAGCGCACCCCTGCTCGGCGAATCGCTGTCGCTCACCGGCTGGGGCGGTGTGCTGCTGATCTGCTCGGGCGTCCTCGGCCTGGCGGTGGATGCCTGGCTGCGTGATGGCGTGAGCGCGAGAGCCACCGGGCTGGCGCTGCTGAATGCCTGCGTGATCGCCAGCTACACGCTGATCGACGGGGTGGGCGTGCGTCTGTCGCAGGCGCCGGTCGGCTACACGCTGTGGATCTTCTTCCTGACCGCCATTCCGTTGCTCGGCTGGACGCTGTTTCGCCGGCCGCGCGAGCTGCTGCGCTACGCCCGGTCGCGGCCGGCGTTGCCGCTGGTGGGCGGCAGCGGCACCCTCGGCTCCTATGGCATCGCGCTGTATGCGATGACGCTGGCGCCGGTGGCGAGTGTCGCGGCCTTGCGGGAAACCTCGATCCTGTTCGCCACGCTGCTCTCGGTGCTGCTGCTCGGCGAACGCATCGGCCCGCGACGTGGCGTGGCGACGGCCTTCATCGCGGCGGGCGCGATGGTGATCCGTCTGGCCTGAGAAGCCATTCGCCAATGCTGTTGATATACTCCCCGGCCTTGCCGCCAGCCCGCATTTTTCAAAGGAACGCGCATGTTCGAAAACTTGACCGACCGTTTGTCCCAGACGCTTCGCCATGTCACCGGCAAGGCCAAGCTGACCGAGGACAACATCAAGGACACCCTGCGCGAAGTGCGCATGGCGCTGCTCGAGGCTGACGTCGCACTGCCGGTGGTGAAGGACTTCGTCAACAAGGTCAAGGACCGCGCGGTCGGTACCGAGGTGTCGAAGAGCCTGACGCCCGGCCAGGCGTTCGTGAAGGTGGTGCGCGCCGAGCTGGAAGAGCTGATGGGCGCGGCCAACGAGGACCTGGTCCTCAACGTCACACCGCCCGCGGTGGTGCTGATGGCGGGTCTGCAGGGCGCGGGCAAGACCACCACAGTCGGCAAACTGGCGCGCTTCCTCAAGGAGCGCAAGAAGAAGTCCGTGATGGTGGTGTCGGTCGACGTCTACCGCCCTGCGGCGATCAAGCAGCTGGAAACCCTGGCGGGGGAAGTCGGCGTCACCTTCTTCCCGTCCGACATCGGCCAGCAGCCGGTGGCGATCGCCGAAGCGGCGATCCGCGAAGCCAAATTGAAATTCATCGACGTGGTGCTGGTGGATACCGCCGGCCGACTGCACGTCGATGCCGAGATGATGGCCGAGATCCAGGCCGTGCACGCGGCGGTGAAACCGGCCGAGACGCTGTTCGTGGTCGATGCCATGACCGGCCAGGACGCCGCCAACACCGCCAAGGCCTTCGGCGAGGCGCTGCCGCTCACCGGCGTGGTGCTGACCAAGGTCGACGGTGACGCCCGCGGCGGCGCGGCGCTGTCCGTGCGCCACGTGACCGGCAAGCCGATCAAGTTCCTCGGCATGGGCGAGAAGAGCGATGCGCTCGAGCCGTTCCACCCGGACCGTATCGCCTCGCGCATCCTCGGCATGGGCGATGTGCTCAGCCTGATCGAACAGGCTGAGCAGACCCTGGATCGCGAGAAGGCCGAGAAACTCACCAAGAAACTGAAGAAGGGCAAGGGCTTCGACCTCGAAGACTTCCGCGACCAGTTGCAACAGATGAAGAACATGGGTGGCCTCGGCGGCCTGATGGACAAGCTTCCGCAGATGGGCGGGGTGAACCTGGCGCAGATGGGTAACGCCCAGGGCGCGGCAGAGAAGCAGTTCAAGCAGATGGAAGCGATCATCAACTCGATGACCCCGCACGAGCGCCGCGATCCGGACATCATCAGCGGCTCGCGCAAGCGCCGCATCGCCATGGGTTCGGGGACCCAGGTGCAGGACATCGGTCGGCTGATCAAGCAGCACAAGCAGATGCAGAAGATGATGAAGAAGTTCACCGCCAAGGGCGGCATGGCCAAGATGATGCGCGGGATGGGCGGTATGCTTCCCGGCGGCGGCATGCCCAAGCTCTGAGAGACTGCCCGCGATGGCCCGCTGGGTAAGTCGTGAGCGGGTTTCGAGGCGGCGAGTCGGGTGGCGCGAGCAATTCGTGCCGTCCGGCCGTTACAGCCGCCCATTTTGAAAAAGCCATTTGCAAATATCCGGATAATCCTTAGAATATGCGGCCTTTCGGGCCCCTATGGCCCATTGCTTGTTTTGATTTGAAGCACCGACTACAGGAACGAAGTTCAATGGTAACCATCCGTCTTGCCCGTGGCGGCTCCAAGAAGCGCCCCTTCTACCACCTGACCGTGACCAACAGCCGCAATGCGCGCGACGGTCGCTTCGTCGAGCGTATCGGCTTCTTCAACCCGGTTGCTTCCGGCGCTGAAGTCAAGCTGTCGGTCGATCAGGAACGCGCCAGCTACTGGCTGAGCCAGGGCGCACAGCCGTCCGAGCGCGTTGCACAACTGCTCAAGGAAGCTGCCAAGGCTGCGGCCTAAGCCTCCATGAATACGTTGCCGGCGCCCGCCGAGGATCTGATCGTTCTCGGCAAGATTTTCTCGGTGCACGGCATTCGCGGCGAAGTGAAGGTGTATTCCTTTACCGACCCGGTCGACAACGTGCTGGACTATCGCCGTTGGACGCTCAGGCGTGACAACGAGGTCAGGCAGGTTGAGCTGATTGGCGGACGGCCACAGGGCAAGTTCCTGGTGGCGAAGCTGAAGGGGCTCGATGATCGCGATGTCGCTCTGACCTTCGCGGGCTTCGAAATCTGCGTTCCCCGCAGCGAGTTGCCGGCACTCGGCACCGACGAGTACTACTGGCACCAACTGGAAGGCTTGAGGGTCATCGATCAGCTCGGACAACTGTTCGGCGTGATCGACCACTTGCTGGAGACCGGTGCCAACGACGTGATGGTGGTCAAGCCCTGCACCGGCAGCCTCGATGATCGCGAACGCCTGCTGCCCTACACGGAGCAGTGCGTGCAGTCGATCGATCTGGTCGCCGGAGAGATGCGGGTCGACTGGGATGCGGACTTCTGATTTGCGTGAATGCCATGCGGGTTGAAGTCATCAGCATTTTCCCGGAGATGTTTTCCGCCATCAGTGGATACGGCATCACCAGCCGTGCGGTGAAACAGGGTCTGCTCGCGCTGACCTGCTGGAACCCGCGGAGCTTCACCGAAGATCGCCACCAGACGGTGGACGACCGACCGTTCGGTGGCGGCCCAGGCATGGTGATGAAGATCGAGCCTCTGGAACGGGCGCTGGCAGCTGCCAGGCAAGCCGCCGGAGAGCGGGCGAAGGTGATCTACCTGTCGCCCCAGGGTCGCCAGCTGAAACAGGCGGTCGTACAGCAACTGGCGCAGGAAGAGTCGTTGATCCTCATCGCCGGACGCTATGAAGGTATCGACGAACGCTTCATCGAAGCGCACGTGGATGAAGAATGGTCGATTGGCGATTACGTGTTGTCCGGCGGTGAGCTGCCGGCGATGGTGCTGATCGATGCGGTGACCCGCTTGTTGCCCGGTGCATTGGGGCATGCGGATTCCGCCGAGGAGGACTCGTTCACCGACGGCCTGCTCGATTGTCCGCACTACACTCGACCCGAAGTGTATGCGGATAAAAGTGTTCCGCAGGTGCTGCTCAGCGGCAACCACGAACACATCCGGCGTTGGCGTTTGCAGCAGGCCCTAGGGCGGACCTTCGAACGACGTGCCGATCTTCTGGATAGCCGCTCGCTTTCTGGAGAAGAGCAAAAGCTGTTGGCGGAATACCTTCGCCAGCGGGACGATAGTTAACGTATCGATGGCAGGCCCAGAGGGTTTGTCTTAGGAGCGCACGACATGACCAACAAGATCATCCAGCAGATCGAAGCCGAACAGATGGGCAAAGAAATTCCGCCCTTCGCCCCGGGCGACACCGTTATCGTTCAAGTCAAGGTGAAGGAAGGCGACCGTCAGCGTCTGCAGGCCTTCGAAGGCGTAGTGATCGGCAAGCGTAACCGCGGCCTGAACAGCGCGTTCACCGTTCGCAAAATCTCCAACGGCGTTGGCGTCGAGCGTACTTTCCAGACCTACTCGCCGCTGGTCGACAGCCTGAGCGTGAAGCGTCGTGGTGACGTTCGCAAAGCCAAGCTGTACTACCTCCGCGAACTGTCCGGCAAGGCAGCGCGCATCAAGGAAAAACTGGTCTAAGACCGGTCGCCTTGACGAAAAAAAGCAGCCCGCGGGCTGCTTTTTTATTGCCTGCGATTCGTCCACGGTGGAAGCCCTTTTTGCTGCGAGCCGTGATCGTCCGTCTCTTCGGTTTCCCGCCGTGCAAGCGCGGCCTCATTCCGCCGCCGAGCGATCCTGCCCCGTGCTTTGCGCCAGCCCGCCGCTGTGAAAGACTGCCGGTCCGTTCCCGTCGTGTTCGCCCCATGCCCGCCAAAGACCATCCGCTAATCGATCGTTTCCTTGATGCCCTGTGGCTGGAGAAGGGCCTGTCGCCGCACACCCGTTCGGCGTACCTAAGCGATCTGACGCATTTCAACGGCTGGCTCGATGAGCGTGGCGTCGAGCTGCAGCTTGCCGGCCGCGAGGCGGTTCTTGATCATCTGGCCTGGCGTCTGGGCGGGGGCTACAAGGCCCGCTCGACGGCACGCTTTCTCTCCAGCGCGCGGGGCTTCTACCGCTATCTGTTGCGCGAGGGGTTGATCGACAGCGACCCGACCCTGCTGGTGGAGCTTCCGCAACTGGGCCGGCCGCTGCCCAAGTCGCTGTCCGAAGCGGATGTCGAGGCGCTGCTGGCGGCGCCAGACCTGGAAACGACGATCGGCCTGCGCGACCGCGCCATGCTCGAAGTGCTCTACGCCTGCGGCTTGCGGGTCAGCGAGCTAATCGGCCTGACGCTGGAACAGGTCAACCTGCGCCAGGGCGTGGTGCGGGTGTTCGGCAAGGGCAGCAAGGAGCGCCTTGTACCGCTGGGAGAGGAGGCGATGCTGTGGATCGAGCGCTACGTGCGCGAGGCGCGCGGGGCGCTGCTCGATGGCCGGCCAAGCGATGTGCTGTTTCCCAGTTCGCGCGGTGAACAGATGACCCGGCAGACCTTCTGGCACCGGATCAAGCTGCAGGCGAAAGTCGCCGGAATCGCCAAATCGCTGTCGCCGCACACCCTGCGGCACGCCTTCGCTACCCATCTGCTGAACCACGGCGCCGACCTTCGGGTGGTGCAGATGTTGCTAGGCCACAGCGACCTTTCCACCACGCAGATCTATACCCACATCGCCCGTGCGCGTCTCCAGGAGCTGCACGCCCAGCATCATCCACGCGGCTGACGGCCGGCGTCTCTCACGGCAAACGGCGAAGGAAGGCGCCGGCGTGCCTGTGGTAGTCTTTTCGCACCCATTCAGGAGTGTTCCATGCGCAGTATTCGTTTTCTCATCGGGGCCTGTTTCGCCCTCGTCATCGGTGCCGTACACGCGGACGATGCGGAAAAAACCATTCGCCAGTCCCTCGGCGGTCTGGGTCAGGACCTGCCCATCGAGAGCATCGCCAAGAGCCCGCTCAACGGTCTGTATGAAGTCCAGCTCAAGGGCGGTCGTGTGCTCTACGCCAGCGCCGACGGCAAGTACCTGATGCAGGGTTACCTCTATCAGATGCAGGCCGGCGCCGACCCGGTCAACCTGACCGAGCAGGCCGAGAGCCGTGGCATCGCCAAGGTGATCGCGGCGGTGCCGCTGGAACAGATGGTGGTCTACCCGGCCAAGGGCGAGACCAAGGGCCACATCACGGTGTTCACCGACACCACCTGCCCGTACTGCCACAAGCTGCACGGCGAAGTGGCCGAGCTGAACCGGCAGGGCATCGAAGTGCGCTACCTGGCGTTCCCCCGGCAGGGCCTGGATTCTCCCGGCGACCAGCAGCTGCAGGCGGTCTGGTGCTCCAGCGATCGTCGTGCGGCGATGGATCAGATGGTCAGCGGCAAGAAGGTCAGCGCCGCCAAATGCGCCAACCCGGTGTCCGAGCAGTTCGCCCTCGGTCAGTCGATCGGGGTCAATGGCACACCGGCCATCGTGCTCGGCAACGGTCAACTGATCCCTGGCTATCAGCCGGCGCCAGAGCTGATCAAGCAGGCGCTCGCGGCCCAGTGAGGGCTGACGGACGGCGCGAGCGATAGCGTTCCAGTCGGGTCACATGCAGACATGACCCGACCTGGAGCGAGCGATGAAACTCGAAGGTTCCTGCCATTGCGGCAGCGTGCGTTTTTCCGTCGAATCGGCACAACCCTATCCCTTCATGCGCTGCTACTGCTCGATCTGTCGCAAGACGGCGGGCGGGGGCGGCTTCGCCATCAACCTCGGCGCCGACAACCGCACGCTTGAGGTCCAGGGCAGGCAGCACCTCGGCGTCTATCGGGCGAAGATGGAGGGCGGCCAGGTAAGTTCCGGCGAGCGCAATTTCTGCCGCGAATGCGGCAGCGCGCTCTGGCTCTGGGACCCCAGCTGGCCGGACCTGATCCACCCTCACGCCTCGGCCATCGACACCGAGCTGCCGGTGCCGCCGCAGCACACCCACCTGATGCTCGGCTCGAAGGCCAGCTGGGTCGAGGTGCAGCAGGGCGCCGGCGACCGGCTGTACGACGAGTACCCCGAGGAATCCCTCGCGCAGTGGCACGAGCGGCTCGGTCTGACCCGATAGTCTCCTTTCGCCCCCGCGCCACGCCGGCAGCGGTTTTCCGCTCGCCGGGCGCGATTGACTAAAGCCCCCTCGGTTTCTAAAGTGCGACTCTTTTTATGCGCCCGTCAGCCGGGCGCGGTCGCGGTAATGGGGAGTACAGCGTGAAACCGGTGAAAGTGGGAATCTGTGGGCTGGGGACCGTCGGCGGCGGCACCTTCAACGTACTCAAACGCAATGCCGATGAGATTTCCCGCCGTGCCGGGCGGGGAATCGAGGTCGCCCAGATTGCCGCGCGTCGCCCCAACCCGAAAGTCGATACCGGTAGTACCCCCATTACCGCCGATATCTTCGAGGTCGCCAGCAACCCGGACATCGACATCGTCATCGAACTGATCGGCGGCTACACGCTGGCGCGCGACCTGGTGCTCAAGGCCATCGAGAACGGCAAGCACGTGATCACCGCGAACAAGGCGCTGATCGCCGTGCACGGCAACGAGCTCTTCGCCAAGGCGCGCGAGAAGGGCGTGATCATCGCCTTCGAAGCGGCGGTGGCCGGTGGCATTCCGGTCATCAAGGCGATCCGCGAGGGCCTCGCCGGCAACCAGATCAACTGGCTCGCCGGGATCATCAACGGCACCGGGAATTTCATCCTCAGCGAGATGCGCGAGAAGGGGCGTACCTTCGAGGACGTGCTCCAGGAAGCCCAGGCGCTGGGTTACGCCGAAGCCGACCCGACCTTCGACGTCGAGGGCATCGACGCCGCGCACAAGCTGACCATCCTCGCGTCCATCGCCTTCGGCATCCCGCTGCAGTTCGACAAGGCCTACACCGAAGGCATCACCAGGCTGACCACGGCCGACGTCAACTATGCCGAAGCGCTGGGCTATCGCATCAAGCACCTCGGCGTGGCGCGTCGCACTGCGGCCGGCATCGAGCTGCGCGTGCACCCGACGCTGATCCCGGGCGATCGCCTGATCGCCAACGTCAACGGCGTGATGAACGCGGTGATGGTCAACGGCGATGCCGTCGGAAGCACCCTCTATTACGGTGCCGGCGCCGGCATGGAACCGACCGCTTCGGCGGTGGTGGCCGATGTCGTCGACGTGGTTCGCGCGCTGACCACCGACCCGCACAACCGCGTGCCGCACCTGGCCTTCCAGCCAGATTCGCTGTCCGATCACCCGATCCTGCCGATCGCCGAATGCGAGAGCGCCTACTACCTGCGCATCCAGGCGAAGGACCTGCCCGGCGTGCTGGCACAGGTGGCGAGCATCCTTTCCGATCGCGGCATCAACATCGAATCGATCATGCAGAAGGAAGCCGAGGAGCAGGACGGCCTGGTGCCGATGATCCTGGTGACCCACCGCGTGCAGGAAGCGCGTATCGACGACGCCATCACCGCCCTCGAGGCGCTGGAAGGCGTTTCCGGCGACGTCGTACGGATTCGCGTCGAGCAACTGAATTAATCCAGCCACGCGCCTGGGGCCAGACGCACCGGGACGCGGCTCACAGTGAAGGTTTGTCGAAATGCGCTATATCAGCACCCGCGGCCACGCACCTGCCCTGAACTTCGAAGACGTCCTGCTCGCCGGCCTGGCCAGCGATGGCGGCCTCTACGTACCGGAAAACCTGCCGCGCTTCACCCAGGAGGAAATCGCTTCCTGGGCCGGCCTGCCTTACCACGAGCTGGCCTTCCGGGTGATGCGCCCGTTCGTGGCCGGCAGCATCGAGGATGCCGACTTCAAGCGCATCCTCGAAGACACCTACGGCGTGTTCGCCCATAGCGCCATCGCGCCGCTGCGTCAGCTGAACGGCAACGAGTGGGTGCTCGAGCTGTTCCATGGCCCGACGCTGGCGTTCAAGGATTTCGCCCTGCAACTGCTCGGCCGGCTGCTCGACCATGTGCTGGCCAAGCGCAACGAGCGCGTGGTGATCATGGGCGCCACCTCCGGCGATACCGGCTCGGCGGCGATCGAGGGCTGCAAGGCCTGCGACAACGTCGATATCTTCATCATGCACCCGCACAACCGCGTGTCAGAAGTGCAGCGCCGGCAGATGACCACCATCTTCGGCGAAAACATCCACAACATCGCCATCGAAGGCAACTTCGACGACTGCCAGGAAATGGTCAAGGCCAGCTTCGCCGACCAGGGCTTCCTCAAGGGCACGCGCCTGGTGGCGGTCAACTCGATCAACTGGGCGCGGATCATGGCCCAGATCGTCTATTACTTTTACGCCGCGTTGCAGCTCGGCGCGCCGGCGCGTTCCATCGCCTTCTCGGTGCCGACCGGCAACTTCGGCGACATCTTCGCCGGCTACCTGGCGCGCAACATGGGCCTGCCGGTCAGCCAGCTGATCGTCGCCACCAACCGCAACGACATCCTCCACCGCTTCATGAGCGGCAACAGTTACGCCAAGGACACCCTGCATCCGACTCTCTCGCCGTCGATGGACATCATGGTTTCGTCCAACTTCGAGCGCCTGCTGTTCGACCTGCACGGGCGCAACGGCGCGGCCATCGCCGGGCTGATGGACACTTTCAAGCGGGGCGGCGGTTTCAGCGTCGACGAGGACCGCTGGAGCGAGGCGCGCAAGCTCTTCGACTCGCTGGCGGTGGATGACGAGCAGACCTGCGAGACCATCGCCGCGGTATTCGCCGAAACCGGCGAGGTGCTCGACCCGCACACCGCCATCGGCGTGCGTGCCGGTCGTGAATGCCGTCGCAGCCTGAGCACGCCCATGGTGGTGCTGGGCACCGCGCACCCGGTGAAATTCCCCGAAGCGGTGGAGAAGGCCGGCATCGCCAAGGCCATCGAACTGCCGGCGCACCTGGCCGACCTGTTCGTCCGCGAGGAGCGCTACAGCGTGCTCGCGAACGACCTGAAGGCCGTGCAGGCCTTCGTCGCCGGGCACGGTAACCGCGGCAAACCTCTCTGAGCGAACGCCTCGCCGGCTTGCCGGCGCGTTTTCGCCCCTCCGTTCAGGCCGGCCTCGTTGTGCCGGCCTGTTCGCATCCGCGTCACGCCACTGCAACGAACCCTGCTTACCCTGAGGTTGCCCTCGCGCCGGCGTTTCTCCACGCGGGGCGATCACGAACTTTCCTTGCGCTTATCGAGTCTTTGCTACACCTCCTTTATTTTCAGAACCTTAAGTGGAGATGGACATGGAAAGCACAACGGAATTGCTGGAAGGCGCCCTGGCGCCGTACAAGGTGGTGTTGGGGCCTGACCGTGCCGACGGTAGCAGGTTGATGACCCTGACCAACGAGGCGGGAGAACCCGTCCTCCAGCGCACGCTGAGCAAGGGGCAGCTGAGCGACCGCTTCACCCTGACCGATGTGGTGGATGGCATCCTGCGCGACCTCTTGCTGATCGAAGGCCGTATCGCACCCGAGGTGATTGCCCATCTGCACGGCAATAGCCGGGTGAAAAACTACGCCTCGCTGTGATCCGCGCCTGCCCGACGACCGGTTGAACGATTGGGCTTTTTCGCCGGTCAGTAGTTACACGGCACATGAAACCTTACCGCTCCCAGGTCCATGTGCCGGCCGCCTGGCCCTCGTGGCTGGCGTTGAACCCCGAGCATCTCCCCCAAGGCTCGGGGTTTCTTTTTTTCGGCGTATGGCAGCCGCTGCCGTCGGACCACTGGTCCACCCGAGGAACCCGGTTAGCCCCCCCCGCGCGGCGCCGGTACAGCGCCTTCGCCGCGTTCCTTTTCCGAACAGGAGGACTTCATGAAGCCCAATCTTCGTCCGCTCGCCCAGCAGGTCATCGTCATCACCGGCGCGTCCAGCGGCATCGGCCTCGCCACCGCGCGCGCCGCCGTCGCCAAGGGCGCCCGCCTGGTACTGGTGGCCCGCAACGAACAGGCGCTGGAGCAGATCGCCGGCGAACTCGGCGGCAGCGCCCAGGTGGTCACGATGGCCGCCGACGTTGGTGACCGCCAGGCCATGCAGCGGGTCGCCGACCTCGCCATCGAGAAGTTCGGCCGTTTCGATACCTGGGTGAACAATGCCGGCATCGCGGTGATCGGCAAGATCGAGGACGCCAGCGACGCCGATCATCGCCGTCTGTTCGAAACCAATTTCTGGGGCACCTACTACGGCTCGACCATCGCGGCCAAATACCTGCGCGAGCACGGCGGGGCGATCATCAACCTGGGCAGTTCCGAATCGGCCGCGCCGATTCCGGTGCACGGCATGTACGCGGCGTCCAAGCATGCGGTGAAGGCCATGACCGATGTGTTGCGGGTCGAGCTGCGCAAGGATGCCGCGCCGGTATCGGTAACGTTGATCCGGCCAGCCGCCACCGACACGCTGTTCACCGACCACGCCCGGGATTACACCGCCAGCGCGCCGGTCCTGCCGCCGCCGCTGTATGCGCCGGAAGAGGTCGCCGAGGCGATCCTCCATGCGGCGGTGCATCCCACCCGCGACATCTACATCGGCGCCTCCAAGGCCTTCACGGTGATCGCGCAGAACTTCCCGCGCTTCTACGACTGGCTCAGCGAGAAGGTCATCTACGACCGCCTGCAGAATGGTCAGCCGGACGCCAACTGGCAGGGTGCCCTGCACGGCCCGAACGGTGGCCGCCTGACCGGTCGTACCCGTGGCTACTATCCGGGGCGCGTGCTGCGCCACAGCCTCTACACCCACGCCAGTCTGCACCCGGTCGCCACCGTGGCGTTGCTCGGTCTCGGCGCCGTGGCCATTGGCGCGCTGCTCTGCAAGGGCTGCGCACGCTAGAGGCCGCGGCGCTTCCCATGTCCCTCGCGCACGCCGCCAGGCTCCCGGCGGTGGTCGTGCCGCGAGGGCATTCGCGCTAGACTTGCCGGCTTCCATTCCGCCAGGAAGCCGTACATGGCCCTGCAAGCGACAACCTACAAAGTCGAAATAAACCTCACCGACCTCGACCGTTCGGTCTACGACACCGCGCGCTTCACCGTCGCCCGCCACCCCTCGGAAACCGAGGAGCGCCTGGTGGTGCGGCTGATCGCCTACCTGCTGTGGTACGGCGAGCTGCTGTCCTTCGGCCGTGGGCTGTCCGACGTCGACGAGCCGGCGCTGTGGGAAAAGAGCCTCGACGACCGGGTGCTGCACTGGATCGAAGTCGGCCAGCCGGATGCCGAGCGCATCACCTGGTGTTCGCGCCGCGCCGAGCGCTTCAGCCTGGTCGCCTACGGCAACCTGCGCGTGTGGCAGAGCAAGGTGCTCGATGGCGTCAGGAGCCTGAAGAACATCAACGTCGTCGCCGTGCCGCAGGAAGCGCTGGAAACCGTGGCGCGCGACCTGCCGCGCTCGATCAACTGGGCGGTGATGATCAGCGAAGGCACGCTGTTCATCACCGACGAGAACGGCCAGCACGAACTGCAACTGGAATGGCTGGCCGGCGAACGCTGAGCATCTTCGCCAGCGTTCCGATGGCGTGCCATCAGGGCCTCCAATGAACGTTGACCGCCTTGGGCTGCCTGCTCAGGCTGTCGATTCGCACGAGAAGGAGCGCCCCATGTCCACCCTGAATCCCAGCGCCGAACAACTGGCCGAGTTTGTCCGCAGCATGCCCTCCGCCCAACCGATCCTGATGCTCAACCTGCTGCGTTACCGCGAGCAGGCCAACTACCCGGCCGGTAGCGGCGAAAGCCCCTGCACCGGGCGTAAGGCCTACGCCCGCTATAGTCGTACCGCACTTGCCAAGGTGCAGGGCGCCGGCGGCGCGGTGGAGATACTGGTGCAGGCCCACGCGGCGTTGATCGCGCCGCCCGGCGAGCGTTGGGACGACGTGCTGCTGGTGCGTTATCCGAGCAAGGAGGCGTTCCTCGGCATGCTCGCCGATGCCGAGTACCAGGCAGCGACCGTGCATCGCAGCGCGGCCCTGGCCGATTCGCGGCTGATCGGCTGCAGCGCACCCGGTTGAAGGTGTGCGGACCGTCCGCCGCCTTCGTTCATCTTTCGTTTCAGTAGACCAGAATCCCATGCGCATCGAACCCCGCCCGCTACCCGAAACCCTGCCCGACCTCGGCGAGCTGCCGCCGCTGCTGCGCCGCCTGTATGCCGCGCGCGGCGTGCGCTCCCCGGCGGAGCTGGACAAGGGCCTGGCACGCCTGATTCCGTATGGGCAACTGAAGGGTATCGAGCGCGCCGTCGAACTGCTGGAGGTCGCCCTGGAGCGGCGCCAGCGGATTCTCTTCGTCGGCGACTTCGACGCCGATGGCGCCACCGCCAGCGCGGTGGGCGTGCTGGGTTTGCGTCTGCTCGGCGCAAGCCACGTCGACTACCTGGTACCCAATCGCTTCGACTACGGCTACGGGCTGACCCCGGAAATCGTCGCCGTGGCGCTGCAGCGCAACCCCGACCTGCTGGTGACCGTGGACAACGGCATCTCCAGCGTCGAGGGCGTGGCGGCGGCGAAGGCGGCCGGGCTCGGCGTGGTGATCACCGATCACCACCTGCCGGGCCAGGAATTGCCGGTGGCGGACGCCATCGTCAACCCGAACCAGCCCGAGTGCAGCTTCCCGAGCAAGTGCATCGCCGGCGTCGGGGTGATCTTCTACGTGTTGCTGGCGCTGCGCGCCAGACTGCGCGAGAACGGCTGGTTCGCCCGCCAGTCGCTGGCCGAGCCCAACCTCGCCGAGCTGCTCGACCTGGTGGCGCTGGGTAGCGTCGCCGACGTGGTGCCGCTAGACGCCAACAACCGCATCCTGGTCCACCAGGGCCTGGCACGCATCCGCGCCGGTCGCGCGCGGCCCGGGTTGCGCGCGATCCTGGAGGTCGCCGGTCGCGATGCGCGCAAGATCACCTCCACCGACCTGGGCTTCATCATCGGCCCGCGGCTGAACGCGGCGGGGCGGCTGGACGACATGAGCCTGGGCATCGAATGCCTGCTCTGCGACGACGAAGCGCTGGCCCGCGACATGGCGGTGCAGCTCGACCAGCTCAACCAGGACCGCAAGTCCATCGAGCAGGGCATGCAGCGCGAAGCCCTGGCGCAGCTCAAGGATCTGGCGCTGGACGACCTGCCGTTCGGCCTCTGCCTGTTCGATGCGGACTGGCACCAGGGCGTGATCGGCATTCTCGCCTCGCGTCTGAAGGAGCGTTACCACCGCCCGGCGATCGCCTTCGCCGACGCCGGCGACGGCCTGCTCAAGGGGTCGGCGCGCTCGGTGCAGGGCTTCCACATCCGCGATGCGCTGGACGCCGTGGCGGCGCGCCATCCGGGGCTGATCAGCAAGTTCGGCGGCCATGCCATGGCGGCCGGGCTGTCGTTGCCGCAGGCCAACCTCGGGGCGTTCGCCGCGGCCTTCGACGCCGAGGTGCGCAAGCAGCTGGACGAGGACGACCTGACCGGACGGATGCTCTCCGACGGCCAGCTGGGCATCGAGGAGTTCCATCTGGAGCTGGCCAAGGCACTGCGCCAGGCCGGGCCCTGGGGCCAGCAGTTCCCCGAGCCGATGTTCCACGGCGTGTTCCAGGTGGTTCAGCAGCGCATCGTCGGCGAGAAGCACCTCAAGCTGGTGCTGAAGACCGAGTGCGGCGGTCGCACCCTGGACGGCATCGCCTTCAACGTCGACAGCGAGCTGCTGGCCAATCCGAAGCTGGGCTGGGTCGACGTGGCCTACAAGCTCGACGTCAACGAGTTCCGCGGCCAGGAAAGCGTGCAACTGCTGGTGGCCCACCTCGCGCCACGCTGAGGCGGCGCGTCAGGCGTGGCGGGTGGCCGGAAAGCGATCCAGCAGGCTGTGCAGGACGAATACCACCAGCAGGGTGACGAACACCGACAGGCACACCGAGCTGAGCCGGTAGAGCACGCTGTACATCATGTCGTGGGTCGGCGTGAGGTACTGGCCGAGGACTATGGCCAGTGTGGTGAGGGCGCCGAAGCCCTGGCCCGGCATGCCGTTCTCCAGCATGTGGATGCGCGCGCAGTGCATCGCCGCGATCCACAGCAGGATCGCCACGAAGGGCAGGATGTCGTAGTGGTCGTAGAGCACCAGTTGCAGCGCCAGCGCCATCAGGCAGCCGCGCAGCGTGCCCAGGGCGCGCACCCGGCCAGCGAAGCGCACGCCGTTCCAGTGCATCGGGAACAGCACCAGGATCGAGGCGATCTGCGCCGACAGCGAGTCGCGCAGATCGAAACACTGGAACACGATGAACGACAGCGTCGCCACGCTGGCGCCGAGCAGCGTCTCGTGGCGCTGGCTGGCCGCGTCCTTGGGCGTGGGCGTGCGGGGCGCACGCGGCTCGGCGTCGGGGAGCAGAAGGAACATCAGGCAGGCGATGGCCACCGTCACCCAGGTCGCCACCAGGTTGCTGGTGAGCATGTCGTAGAGGTTCACGTCCGGGTAGCTGCCGAAGTGCAGCAGCATCGAGAGAAACACCGAACTCAGCGCGCCGAAGAAGAACATCGGCCCCTGCGCCATCAGCGCGAAGCGGAACACGAAAAGCCCGAACACCAGCGGAATCATCAGGGCCGGACGGTCACCGAAGAGCCCCTGGATCAACAGCGTCTCGACGCTGACCAGCGCCGAGCAGGCGAGGAACTGGCGGATCACGTGGGGCGTGATGGTCGGCACCAGGCCGAGCAGCAACATCGGGTAGACGCCGAAGAAGGCGCCGTAGTCCCAGTTCATCAGCTTGCAGATGAAGAACCCCAGGGCGCCGCCGCTGGCGATGCGCAGGCACTGGCGCAGGTCGTTCTTCGACAGCTCGCGCTTCATCATCAGTAGATGTAGTGCAGCAGGCTGATGAAGCCGATCTGCGCGTTGCCCAGCAGCCGGCTCAGGCGATTGCCGGGGAACAGCTGCACGGTGGCCTTGGCGCCGCTGGGCAGGGGCACGTCCGGCGCGGTATCGAGTTGCACGTGCAGGCGCTGGCGTTGCGCGTCGCGCACCCAGCGGTCGGACATCACCGGCGCGGCGAGGTCGCCATTGGCTTCCAGCTGACCTTCCCTGACCCCCGCATCGATGGCGATCACCCGTGCGTCGAAACGCTCGCCCGGCCGCGCATCGAAGACCACCACCGCCTCGTCGCCGGGCTGCACGTAGCGCAGCGATTTCTCGCGGAAATCGGCGGTGATGTCGATGCGGTCGTCGACCAGCGCGGCGACCGGCTGGCCGGCGGCGACATAGGCGCCAGGCGTCAGCTGCAGGTTGCTCAGGGTGCCGGCGCGGTCGGCGCGCACCGCGCTGTAGCTGAGCTGCAACTGCGCCTGTTCCAGCGCATTGCGCGCCTGGCGCAGGCGCAGGTTGTCCTCGCCGGTGGCGCCGCGGCGCGACACCAGCTCACGCAGTTGCGCCTGCGCCGCCGCCACCTGGGCGCGCGCGGCCTGCGCGCGGGACAGGGTCTGGTCGTGCTGCTGGCGGGAGACGTTGGCGCGCTCCACCAGCACCTTCATGCGGCGCCCTTCGCTGTCCAGTTCGTCGGCGGTGCTGCGCGCGGCGAGCAGGCCGGCCTCGGCCGAAGCGATCGCCGCATCCAGTTCGAGGTTGGTGCGGCGGGCTTCTTCCAGCGCCAGCTCGGCCTGGCGAACGGCCAGTGCGAAGGGCTGCGGGTCGAGGCGGAAGATCAGGTCGCCGGGTTGCACGTGCGCGTTGTTCCGCACCGCCACTTCCAGCACCTGGCCGCCGACGCGCGGCGCCAGGCGCACCACCGGGCGGGTCAGTTGCGCCTGCGGCGTCAGCGGCATCCACAGGTCGGCGATCAGGAAGTAGACGAACAGCGCGACGAACAGGGCGATGGCGCAGCGCACCGCGCGGGCGAAGCGTTGATCGGGGGTCATTGGGGCATTTCCTCGGCACGGCAGGCAAAGCGGCGGATTTTACTGGCAGAGAAGGCGGGCGATTGGCGGTGTTTCGGCAATAAACCGTTCCGCCAGCGTGACGATGGGCGCCTCGATCCCTGATTCGAAGAACCCGGCCTAAGCTAAGGGGGTCGATAACAACAATGTCGCCATTGGGAGTTCCGCCATGAGTCATCTCTTCGAACCCTTGCAGCTGCGCCAGCTCAGCCTGCCCAACCGCATCGCCGTGTCGCCCATGTGCCAGTACTCGGCGAAGGAAGGCCTGGCCAACGACTGGCATCTGGTGCACCTGGGCAGCCGCGCCGTGGGCGGCGCCGGCCTGGTGCTGATCGAGGCCACCGCGGTGACCGCCGACGGCCGTATCACCCCCGAGGACCTGGGCATCTGGTCCGACGAGCACATCGAACCCTTGCAGCGCATCACCCGTTTCATTGAGTCCCAGGGCGCCTTCGCCGGCATCCAGCTGGCCCATGCCGGGCGCAAGGCGAGCACCTGGGCGCCGTGGCTGAACAAGCACGGCAGCGTGCCGGTGGCGGCCGGAGGCTGGGCGCCGAGCGGTCCCTCGGCGATCGCCTTCAGCCCCGAGCACGCGGTGCCGACGGCGCTCGACGAGGCGCAGATCGGCGAGGTGATCCAGGCCTTCGTGCGCGCCGCCGAACGCGCGCTGGCGGCCGGCTTCAAGGTGGTCGAGGTCCACGCGGCGCATGGCTACCTGTTGCATCAGTTCCTCTCGCCGCTCTCCAACCAGCGTCGCGACGGCTACGGGGGCTCGTTCGAGAACCGCATCCGCCTGCTCCTGCAGGTGACCGAGTCGGTGCGCGAAGTCTGGCCGCAGGAACTGCCGCTGTTCGTCCGCGTCTCGGCGACCGACTGGGTGCAGGATGGTTGGAACCCTGACGAAACGGTGGAATTGGCGCGGCGCCTGAAACCCCTGGGGGTCGATCTGATCGACGTATCTTCCGGCGGCACCGCGGCGAACGCGGAAATCCCCACCGGGCCGGGCTACCAGACCGAGTTCGCCGAGCGCGTGCGCAAGGAGGCCGGCATCGCCAGCGGCACGGTGGGGATGATCACCGAGGCGGTGCAGGCCGAGCACATCCTGCGCACCGGCCAGGCAGACCTGATCCTGCTCGCCCGCGAACTGCTGCGCGACCCGTACTGGCCCCTGCACGCTGCGGAATACCTCAACGAGCGCTCGCAGCCCTGGCCGGCGCAATACCTGCGCGCCGCGCACCGCGACACGCCGATGCGCAAACCGGTCTGACCGCGAGCGCACCCACCGCCGGGCTCACCCTTCAGTGGTTCCCCGCATGCGTGGACGCGGCTCTTGGTCGAAACAGGCATGAAAAAAGCCCCGCCGGCTGAAACCGGCGGGGCTTTTTCATGCTCGTGTCAGAGCGGTGTCAGTTCGTTGAGCACGGTGTTCAGTGCGACGCGGGTGTCGTCGAGCTGGACGATCGAGGCCTGTTGCGCGGCGAGGGCGTCGCGGTTCTTGATCGCGGTGAGGATCGCCTTGTGGCGGGGCAGGGTGAGGGCCTGCAGGTTGGGCCGGTGGCTGGAGAACTTGATCGATTCGCGCAGGGCGATCGAGAGCATGTTGCTCAGGTACACCAGCAGGTCGTTGTGCGTGGCTTCGGCGATGCGGCGGTGGAAGTCGAGGTCCGGCTGGAGCATTTCGGCACGGCTGGTGGCGGCTTCCATGCGCGTGTAGGCCTCCTCGATGGCGGCGATGTCCTCGGCGTTGGCGGTGCTTGCCGCCATCGCGCAGACCGCCGGTTCGATGATGCAGCGCACCCCGACCAGCGTGCTGAAGAACTCGCTTTGCGGGGTACTTTCGACCAGCCAGTAGAGCACGTCGGGGTCGAGCATGTGCCAGTCGCGGCGCGGCTTCACCAGGGTGCCGACGCGCGGCTTGGAGGCTACCAGCCCTTTTGCCACCAGCACGCGGATGGCCTCGCGGACCACCGGCCGGCTGACCGCGTATTCCTCGCAGAGCACGGCTTCCTGGGGCAGTTTCTCGTCCGGCTGGAGCTGGCCGGAGACGATCCGCATGCCCAGTTCCTGAACGATGTTGGCGTGGCGACTCTTGCGGGGTTTTGGCTGTTTGTAATCCATGGGGGCGCTTGGCGTCCGACCTGACTTGAGCGCGACAGCATAGCATCGGCAAGCTTTCGCCAGGCCGTCGCCCGCCGCTGCGGCGGGCGTTTCGCCGGTTCAGTGCGAGTGGCGCGGTACCTCGGAGCCGCGGCAGCCGACCAGGAAGTCGAAGTCGCAGCCTTCGTCGGCCTGCAGCACGTGGTCGATGTACAGTCGGCGATAGCCGCCGTCCCAGAGCAGCGGTGCCGGCGGTGGGATATCGGCCAGGCGCGCCTGCAGTTCCTCGTCGCTGATGTCCAGGTGCAGGCGCCCGGCGTAGGCGTCCAGCTCGATCATGTCGCCGTTGCGCACCGCTGCCAGCGGGCCGCCCGCGGCCGCTTCCGGGGCCACGTGAAGCACTACGGTGCCGTAGGCGGTGCCGCTCATGCGCGCGTCGGAGATGCGCACCATGTCGGTGATGCCCTTGGCCAGCACCTTCGGCGGCAGGCCCATGTTGCCGACTTCGGCCATGCCCGGATAACCCTTGGGCCCGGCGTTCTTGAGCACCAGCACGCAGGTTTCGTCGACATCCAGTTCCGGGTCGGCGATGCGCGCCTTGTAGTCGTCGAAGTTCTCGAAGACCACCGCGCGACCGCGATGCTGCATCAACTCGGCGGTGGCGGCGGAGGGCTTGAGCACCGCGCCCTTGGGCGCCAGGTTGCCGCGCAGCACGCAGATGCCGCCGTCGGCGCGAATCGGGTTGTCCAGCGTGCGGATCACCTCGTTCTCGCCGTAGATCGGTGCTTCGCTGCAGTTTTCCCATAGTGAGCGGCCGTTCACCGTCAGCGCATCCGGGTTCGGCAGGATGCCGCCTTCGCCCATCCGCCGGATCACCGCCGGCAGGCCGCCGTCGTAGTAGAACTCTTCCATCAGGAAGCGCCCGGAGGGTTGCAGGTCGACGATGGTCGGCGTGCCGCGGCCGACGCGGGTCCAGTCGTCCAGTTCGAGGTCGACGCCCATGCGCCCGGCGATGGCCTTGAGGTGGATGACCGCGTTGGTCGAGCCGCCGATGGCGGCGTTGACCTTGATCGCATTCTCGAAGGCTTCCTTGGTCAGCACCTTCGACAGGCGCAGGTCTTCCCACACCATGTCGACGATGCGCATGCCGGACAGGTGCGCGAGCACGTAGCGGCGCGAGTCCACCGCCGGGATCGCCGCGTTGTGCGGCAGCGAGGTGCCGAGGGCTTCGGCCATGCAGGCCATGGTCGAGGCCGTGCCCATGGTGTTGCAGGTGCCGGCGGAGCGGGACATGCCGGCTTCCGCGGAGAGGAACTCGTTGAGGTCGATCAGCCCGGCCTTATAGGACTCGTGCATCTGCCAGACGATGGTGCCGGCGCCGATGTCGCGACCCTTGTGCTTGCCGTTGAGCATCGGCCCGCCGGTGACCACGATGGCCGGCACGTCGCAGCTCGCGGCGCCCATCAGCAGGGCGGGGGTGGTCTTGTCGCAACCGGTGAGCAGCACCACGGCGTCCACCGGGTTGCCGCGAATCGCCTCCTCGACGTCCATGCTGGCCAGGTTGCGGGTGAGCATGGCGGTGGGGCGCAGGTTGGATTCGCCGCTGGAGAACACCGGGAACTCGACCGGGAAGCCGCCGGCTTCGAGGACGCCTTTCTTTACGTGCTCGGCGATCTTGCGGAAATGCGCGTTGCACGGGGTCAGTTCGGACCAGGTATTGCAGATGCCGATGATGGGCTTGCCCTGGAATTCATGGTCCGGGATGCCCTGGTTCTTCATCCAGCTGCGGTACATGAAGCCGTTCTTGTCGGTGGTGCCGAACCAGGAGGCGGAGCGAAGCGGGCGTTTTTGCTCGGTCATGGGGTTCTCTCTTGTTTTGTATTACTAATAGCGATGAGTTAGCCAAAAGTAGCCCTTTCAAAGAGCATTTGGAAGGCTTGTTGAGTAAATAGTAATACTATATAGTCGGTTCAACGTGAGAGGACGCCCCTTCGAGACGCCGTGCCTACTGACGTGCTGGTCCATACAAAAACAAATGGAGACCGCGACACATGAGCCCCGAGCAGCGGCTGATACGCCTCATCACCCTGAAACTGATCCCCTTCCTGATCCTCCTCTATCTGGTCGCCTACATCGATCGCTCGGCGGTTGGCTTCGCCAAGCTGCACATGGGCGCCGACGTGGGCATCGGCGATGCCGCCTACGGCTTGGGCGCGGGTCTGTTCTTCATCGGCTATTTCATCTTCGAAGTACCCAGCAACCTGCTGCTCGATCGCTTCGGCGCGCGACGCTGGTTCGCGCGCATCCTCATCACCTGGGGTGCGATCACCATGGGCATGGCGTTCATCCAGGGGCCGACGAGCTTCTACGTGATGCGCTTCCTGCTCGGTGCGGCCGAGGCCGGGTTCTTCCCCGGCGTGCTGTACTTCATCACCCAGTGGTACCCGGTTCGCCATCGCGGCAAGATCATCGGCTTCTTCATCCTGTCGCAGCCGATCGCGATGATGATCACCGGTCCGCTGGCGGGCGCGCTGCTGGGCATGGATGGGCTCTCCGGCCTGCACGGCTGGCAGTGGCTGTTCCTGATGATCGGCGCTCCGGCGGTGCTGCTCGCCTGGCCGACCCTGCGCTTCCTGCCGGACAACCTGCACAAGGTGAAATGGCTCTCCGCGGAGGAGAAGACCTGGCTCGCCGGCGAGCTGGAGAAGGACAAGCAGGAATACGCCCAGACCCGCCACGGCAACCCGCTGCATGCCCTGAAGGACAAGCGCGTGCTGCTGCTGGCGCTGTTCTACCTGCCGGTGACGCTGAGCATCTACGGTCTCGGCCTGTGGCTGCCGACCATCCTCAAGCAGTTCGGCGGCAGCGACCTGACCACCGGTTTCCTCTCGGCGATTCCTTACGTGTTCGGCATCGTCGGCCTGCTCATCGTGCCGCGCAGTTCGGACCGGCTGAACGACCGCTATGGCCACCTTGCCGTGCTCTACGCCCTGGCCGCCTGCTCGATGTTCCTCAGCGCCTGGCTCAGCGCGCCGGCGCTGCAACTGATGGCGCTGTCGCTGGTCGCGTTCTGCCTGTTCTCCACCACCGCGCTGTTCTGGACCCTGCCGGGGCGCTTCTTCACCGGCACCAGTGCGGCGGCGGCCATCGCCCTGATCAACTCGGTGGGCAACCTCGGCGGCTACATCGGGCCGTTCGGTATCGGCGCGCTGAAGGAGTACACCGGCAACCTGGCGTCGGGCCTGTACTTCCTCACGGCCGTGCTGTGCTTTGGCCTGCTGCTGACCTGGGTGGTCTACCAGCGCCTGGAACGCCGCCACGCGCAGCAACAGGTTTCCATGGGCAACGCCTGAGCGCTGCCGACCCCGACAATGACAGATAGAAAGTGAGGATTGCGATGCGCTTGATTCAGTTCGAACTGGCCGGCGGCGAACGCCGGGTTGGCCTGGTGGATGGCGGCCTGGTGCGTGAAGTGCTGGGTGCCAACAGCGTGCGGGAGCTGGCGCTGGCCGCCATCGACGCCGGCCAGAGCCTGGCCCAGCGGGTCGACTTGCAGGGGCTCGGCGAGGCGCACGACTATTCGGCATTGCTCGGCCAGGACCGCGTGCTGCCGCCGCTGGACCATCCGGACCCGGCGCACTGCCTGGTCAGCGGCACCGGGCTGACCCACCTGGGTAGCGCCTCCGCGCGGGACAAGATGCACCAGCAGGCCGGCGTCGACGAAGCCACCCTGACCGACACCATGCGCATCTTCAAATGGGGCGTCGAAGGCGGCAAGCCGGCCGCCGGGCAAGTCGGCGCGCAGCCGGAATGGTTCTACAAGGGCGACGGCAGCATCGTCGTGCGCCCGGGCGCCGCGCTGCCGCGTCCGCCGTTCGCCGAGGACGGCGGCGAGGAACCGGAGCTCACCGGGCTCTACGTCATCGGCCATGACGGCAAGCCGTATCGCCTGGGTTTCGCCCTTGGCAACGAGTATTCCGACCATGTCATGGAGCGACGCAATTACCTGTACCTGGCGCACTCCAAGCTGCGCTTCTGCGCCTTCGGCCCGGAGCTGCGCCTTGGCGAACTGCCCCGGCACCTGTCGGGTTTCAGCCGCATCCGGCGCAACGGCGAGGTGCTCTGGGAGAAGGAGTTCCTCTCCGGCGAGGACAACATGTGCCATAGCCTGGAGAACCTCGAGTACCACCACTTCAAGTACGCGCAGTTCCTCCGGCCGGGCGACGTGCACGTGCATTTCTTCGGCACCGCGACGCTGTCGTTCGCCGATGGCGTGCGTGCCGAGCCAGGCGACCGCTTCGAGATCGGCCTGCCTGAATTCGGCGAGCCGCTGGTCAACGGCATTGCGCCGACCGCGGCCGAACTGCCTGCCGGCGGGGTGGGCAAGCTCTAAGCACTTTTCCCAGCGACGCCGGCGCCGCCGGCGATCCATCCAGACCCGCGAGTCGAGGAGACGAACATGCAGATACTCGGACAGAACTACATCAACGGCGCGCGCAGCGCCCTGGGCGACGTCGTCGTGCACAGCCTCGACGCCAGCACCGGCGAGACGCTGCCCTACGATTTTCACCAGGCCACGCTTGGCGAGGTCGATGCCGCCGCCAAGGCCGCCGCAGCCGCCTATCCGACCTACCGCACGCTGTCGGCGGCCAGACGCGCCGATTTCCTCGACGCCATCGCCGCCGAGATCGATGCGCTGGGCGATGACTTCGTCGCCCTGG